>NZ_JADJUO010000007.1:0-252547 GCF_016717045.1 Candidatus Villigracilis proximus
CCGTGTGAAAAAGAGTCGTAGACAGAACAAAGGCAAAGCGCTTTTTGCGCTTGTTCCAAAGTCCAACCAGCAGGCAGCGGGCAGGTGACTCGAACAGTTCTACCAGCGGGAAGGTTGAAATAGTTATCGCTGAAAACAACATCTGCATCTGCCAGAGATACTTCCACGAGAAGAGCGAGAGACTGTGAGGTCAGGTCAATAAGTAATTGGCCGCCATCATTATGAAGTTTCGCGGTTACAGATGGTTCACTCAAAGATACATGTTTGATCGGAGCAAAGTTCGCAGTCTGGCGGGATATGAACTTGTCGTCCTTGCCAAAGTTCGGCGACGAAAACCGAGGCGCGGGTGTTTTCGTCTGAAATGCGATCGGAGAAATCAAACTCACAGATTTTCGCAGCAGCTTGCGGCGCGGCATAAACCGGCTCTTGTCCCGAAGTCAAAACATCTCCGGAAAGAGTCTCAAGCGACCAGCGCAGAGTTCCATCCCAAGATTCAAGTTTTTCATTGGTTACATAAACGCTCTGTTTGGGCGGCACATCTTCGATGGAAAGCATGAGCGGCGAGAAGAAGCGGCGCGTGGCGTAGTGCAGCGCCTTCCAACGTCCGAAGTAATCGAGGCTCGACCACGAAGCCACAGGCCAGCAATCGTTGAGCTGCCAATACAAAATTCCCGCAACGCGGTCTGGGTGGCGGCGCCAATGTTCCACACCGTAACGAATGCCTTCTGCCTGAAGCACCATGCTCAAATAAACAAGTGATTCAAAATCTTTGGGCAGGCGGAAGGTATCGAGCATCTGCCCGACCATCAGCGAATTTCCGCTCGCGTTTTTCTGATGCATCTCCATCACGTAAGAGGTCATGTTCCAATCGGATTCATCCGCATAAGTGCGGATGGTCGCCAGCGGCGGCAATGCTTGAAAACCAAACTCGCTCATGAAGCGTGGATACTGATCGCGATACGCGGTGAACGGCTTGCGCCCGTGCCACACATCCCAATAATGGGCATCACCTTGAAGCTGTCCGTTCGGGCTTTCAAACGGAGTATCAGAAGACGGCGAGCTGGGCCAATACGAATGATCGGCGTCTTCAGCCAAACACCACTCGGGCAGCGTGTGATGGAAGAACTGATCGTAGGCGGCTTTCAATCCCTGCAACTCAGGGTCTTTCCAATTCCAATCCACCCAGCCCCATTCCATTTCATTGTTGCCGCACCACAACGCAAGGCTGGCGCGATGGCGCAAACGGCGCACATTCTCAACCACTTCCACATTGAGGTTGTCAAGAAATTCCTGCGTGTCCAACGGGTAAATGCTGCACGAGAAAATAAATTCCTGCCAGACCAAAATTCCATAGCGGTCGCAGAGATCGTAAAAACGTTCTTCTTCATAAAAGCCGCCGCCCCACACACGCAGCATATTCTGGTGCGTCTCAACCGCCGAGCGAATCAGCCCTTCGAGGTACTCATCCGAAATGCGAGTGGGGAAAGAGTCAGCCGGAATCCAATTGGAACCTTTGGACATAATCGCAACATTATTGACCACAAACTCAAAAGATTTTCCCCATTGATCTAGCTGCTGACGCAATTCAATTGTGCGCAGGCCGATCTGGTAATTCCGTTTATCCAATTGTTTGATGTCTTTATCGATGAGGGATATTTCCACCTGATAAAGCGGCTGCGCTCCGTAGCCATTCGGCCACCAAAGCTGCGCCTCTTTTATCTGGACCTGTAAACTGGTCTCACCACCCTGGGCAATTTCTACGCTGGTTTCAAAAACCTTGCCATCCGGCGCAACAACGCGCATGGTCGCAGAACGGGGCGCATCATCCCAGCTTTGAACAGAGACGCGCGCTTCGACAGTCACCTGTCCATCCACATGATCCTGCCGCAGATGAACATCTGCAAAGCGTGCCGCGCTGTATCCTTCCAAGCGAATATCCTTCCAAACTCCAATTGGCGGAAGTTGTGGGCCCCAGTCCCAGCCAAACTGACAGGGAGCCTTGCGCAAATGCGGCCCGCCAATGATGGCCTTGAGACACCCGGCATGGGGCGAATGGCTTGCTTTTCGGCTGTGTATTTCACAGGCGAAGAAAAGGAGATGGTTAATTCGTTGGCGCCCTTTGCATTTAATAATGCTTTGACATCCCATTGATACTGACGAAACATATTGTCCGTGCGACCAAGTTCATGACCATTGAGGACAACTGTCGCCAGCGTGTCCAATCCGTCGCAAACCAGAAAAACTTTTTCTTCGGAAAGCAATTCATCGGTGCAACTGAAACTGGTGTTGTACACCCAATCCGATTCAGCGACCCATTGAACGCGCTTTTCATTATCCGCTACAAAAGGGTCAGGAATACGTCCGATTGCCAAAAGATCAGTGTGGACTCCGCCGGGAACGGTGGCAGGCAGCCATTCATTTGTCCCTGCTTGTTGAAATTGCCACTTGCCAGTCAAAGATTGAATGCTTATCATGTTATTTTCCTATGATCGGGATGATTAATTCTTTTCTACACTTTTTACAAGCCCGCATTGACATTAATCAAGTTGCTGCGGCTTCATTTTTATATTTGTTATAGAGCGTTTTCCAAAACCAGGCTGCCGACCTTCGCACTTCCCTCTTTGACAAGTGAAAGACAGACCATCCCCAAAACAGCCAATCCTGCCCACAGGGCAAACGGAGCGCCGGGCCATAACACAGCCAGGCTATTCCCAAGTGGAGGGGCGACAAAATTTCCAAGTCCGCTAATTGCCATCGTAAAACCGGTGGCTGTCCCGGCATAAACCGGCCCAACGCCATCCACTTCGATGACCATTGTCAAATAGATCGCCATGAAGGCATCGCGCACGAAACCAGCCATCAACACAGCCGCCCAGATCCAAACACCGCTGGCAAAGCTTAGCAACCCCGCGCCAAGCGCCACCATCAAAGCGGCGAGCAGGAGCAGATATTTGCGAGCATTGAGTTTGTCAGACCAGATCGCAACCGGCAGAACAAAGATCATGCTGATGGTATGGAAGGCGGAAAGCGCCCCATCCGCACGGACGGCTTCCCAGCCAATATCACGCAGGTAGGTCGGCAGATAACCAAGCACGCCTTGAATACAGCCGCCCACGCCAAATAAAGTAAAACCGAGCAGCCAGACATTTTTTAATTGGAGAACATGCGAAACCGCAGCCCGCATGGACATATTCTGACCGGCTGCATGATGATGTGAGGGAAGAGTCCGCACAAAAAACCAGGGAGCGCTGAATAATGCTCCAATGACTCCATAGGCAATCATCACATTTCGCCAGCCGCCCAACAGGGGAGAAAAGGTTGTGGCACTGAGCAGTGAACCAAGTAAAAAGCCGAGTGCCATACCCATTGAGATCAGTCCATTTGCCAGCCCCAACTGATGCGGTGGGAACCACTGCCCAACGATTTTGATGGTATTAATGGAAACAAAAGGGATAAGTGCACCCAGCAAAATTACAACAACACTTAATGAGAAAAAGTTATCCGTCAACCCGCGTGTCGCACCCAACAGTCCACCCAGTAAACTGCTTACGATCAACACCCGTTTTGGTCCGACTTTGTCACCGACCGCTCCGCTGATCAAACTGATAAAGATGGCTGGCAGAGATCCAATCCCCCAGACCATTCCAATTTGCACGAGATTCAAATGCAGATCCTGTGCGATCTCTTTGGCTAAAACAGACATGCCCATGGCAGGGATTGCCACCACGAACATGTTTGTCAGAATACTGAGAGTGAGGATGTACCACTTGTAACGATTTGGCTGGCCCGTCATGATTTCCTTTTTGGCTGCTTTCGCTGAATCAATATGACAGACCAAAGCCAAATGAATAGAGTGGATTTTCTGAATCGTATGGAACGTCCGCTTTTTGATTTCGAACAGCGTCCATTGAAGAGGGGAGTTCAAACGGCAGTTTGCCTTCGGGGCGGGCTTTGCCAAAGATGATATTCAATACAGCAGCATCACTGGCGCCATATTCGGCCAGAACTGCTTTTGCAGAGTGGTTGATCTCAGGAATGACCGCCGGGCGATCCAAATACAGAACCACAATGGTGGGTACCGTTCGTATCAGGTCGAGAATTTCAGTCTTCAGCGGTTCTTTGAAATCGAGGTCGCCATGATGGAAATCGCGAGCAAAGAGATTCTTCGTTTCCACCGGAACCCAGGGAGTGTCTAATCTTATGATGGCAAAATCTGCTTCTTCTGGAGTTGTCACAATTTCAGAATATTGAACTGCAACAGAGGGGTCTATATTCTTGACGAATATTTTTGGCTGACCTTTTAGAGGAAGAGTTTGACCTTCATTTTTTAGAAGGGTCATTGCTCTTTGCTGTGAAGCCAGACCAGCGGCAATGGACTCTGAACGCCCCAATACCTTTGGTACATCATCCTCGTTTACAAATGGATCATCGAATAAACCGAGCTCGAACTTTAAGCGCAGCAAGCGCCATACTGATTGATCGATTCTTGCTTCAGACAGGCGGCCTGCTTTTACCAATTCGACAACGTGCTCAGAACAGCTTTCTCCGCCAAATTGATCCACGCCGGCGTTCAGTGCTTTTTCAACTCTTTCAACCTGGGAAAGATGCTCAACACCCCATGCCCGCGCAGGCCAGATGGTATCGGGCATACGGACATCGGGATTAATCCCCAATCAGTGCAAACCACGCCGTCATATTGATATTTCTCGCGCAGCAAATTGGTGATAATGGTTTTGTTAAAAGACATCGCCACATTTTCATCTGTCTGATCGGTGGGGACGCCGTAATAAGGCATGATGGCGGCTGTCTTTGCTGCGAATGCAGCTTCAAAGGGGATCAGGTGATAGTCAAAGTTGTTACCCGGGTAGATCTGTCCCTTTTGAAATTCAAAATGCGGATCCAAGCCTTCATTTTGCGGGCCGCCGCCGGGGAAGTGTTTGGTCATGCAGGCTACACTATGGGAGCCGAGAGTCTCGCCTTGAAATCCTTCGATATACGCTTGAACTAAACGTGCGGTTAGCTGCGCATCTTCGCCAAACGTCCCACTGATACGGGGCCAGCGTGGTTCGGTTGCAAGATCAATTTGCGGGTGAAGAGAGATGCGTATCCCGACTGCGAGGTATTCCTTTCGGACGATATCCGCAAATCGTCTGACCAGTTCAATATCATCAATCGCCGCAAAGCCCAGAGTTTCGCACCATTGAGAAAAATCCACGGCGGCCATTGAAAAAATATTGCGAGTGAAATGATTGCGGGGGTCGGAGGCGATGGTGACAGGGATGCCGAGGCGGGTCTGTTCGGCAAAACGCTGGAGCTTGTTGTACCAACTTGCAACAATCTGTGCGCCCGGTATCTGCCAGAGATTGAAATGATTCATGTGCCGGTGCGTCATTTGCGTTACAGCCGCCTGTGCAAATCCCGGCGAATCAGGTTTATCTTCAATGGAGCTATCTTCATTGATGACAGCTCCATTGATAAATAATAAACCCGCTTTTTCTTCCAATGTCATTTGCTTTAGCAGGTCATTAACGCGGGCGTCAATCGGTTGCCGGGGATCTTCGTAGACATCCAATTTGCCGTTTTTGTTGAGGTCACGGAAACCAAAGCCATTCTCTGTTTGGAGCAAACGGGATTGCTCCAATGTGCTGTTTTGCATGTGTTTGCTCATCTTAACCGGTCGGAAATTATTATGTTGTGCAGCTTGAATCCAAACTCAACAGGAATACATTATACAGTTGAGAGATCCCATGCTTCATAGATCTTTGGAACATCATTGATCAAGCGTTGGGTATAAGGTTCTTTGGGCGTTAGAATCACAGCATCGGCCGATCCGCTTTCAACGAATTTTCCACGCTCCATAATATATACAGTGTCAGAAACATAATATGCCAAACCAATATCATGGGTGATGAAGATGGTGGTCATACCGGTTTCCTTGCTTAATTTCGTTAGATAATCAAGAATGGTTGCGCGTGAACTGGCATCGATCATTGAGGTGGGTTCATCGGCCAGCAGAACCTGCGGCTTTAGCAGAAAGATTCTGGCGATCATCAAACGCTGCATCTGTCCGCCGGAAAGTTCAAAAGGATATTTGTTGGTCAATTCCTCGAACTTTAGGTTCACAAAACTGCACGCCTCTATCATCAACTCCACTTTTTTTGCATGCGAAAATTTTCGACCGCCGCGCATGTGAATACAATCCAAAAGGACAGAATCAATCTTGTTAAATATGTTGTATGAAGAAAATGGATCTTGAAAGATCGCTTGAATGTTTTTCCAATACTCCCGTTTTTTCCTTTGAGTGCGGATATCAAGCTTCTTTCCCTGGAAGTAAATCTCACCCTCAGTGGAACTGATCAACCCCAGGAGCATCTTTGCCAAAGTTGTTTTCCCGCTGCCTGATTCTCCGACGATCGAGACAACTTCACCTTCATAGAAATTGAAATCGACATGATCCACAGCGACTGTTTTCTGGTTGCCAAACCCAAATACCTTGGTCAGCCCTGAACCGCTCAGGCAAGATTTTTTTTCAAGAGAACGGATTTCAGCCATTTTGATAAGCCTCTCTTAGTTTTTCTTCTGAAAAGATACAGCGATAAGCACGGCCGCCTTCAACCTCATTAAGATTGATGGAATGAGTCTTGCATTCAGGCTGAACGTATTTACAGCGTTCAGCAAACCGGCAGCCGGAAGGTGGATTTTTAAGATTAGGCGGTACTCCGGGGATGGCGGTCAGTTTGACATCCCGCAAGCCTTTTTCCGGCACAATGATCGAGCCCATCAAGCCTTTGGCGTATGGATGGATTGGATCAAACACAGTTTGTTTTGCGTTGCCATGTTCCACGATCTGCCCCGCGTACATGACCATAATGTCATCGGCCACGTTATAAAGGAGTGGGAGTTCGTGTGTGATGAAAATTAATGAACTGATCAAACCGGTTTCCATTAATTTTCGCAGCATCTTGATCACCATTTTCTGTGAAGTGACATCAAGCGCGGAGGAGGGCTCATCCGCAATCAGCACTTTGGGCAAAAGCAGAACAGAGATCGCAATCACCGTGCGCTGCTTCATGCCGCCCGAAAGTTCGACCGGATACTTTTGCAATACATCCGCTGATAAACCCAGGGTTTCGAATAATTTTCTGGCGCGGTCATAAATATCCTTCTTGGTGATGTAAAGTTCATGTTCCTTGATAACATCCTCTATAAAGTGGATGATCTTCCGGGTGGGGTTAAGGGCGTTCATCGCGGCTTGAGGAATATAGGCAATTTCCTTCCCCAGGATCGATTTGCGAACATCATTAGGATTCATCCCTGAAATATTACGCCCATCAATAATGATCTCTCCACTCGTATAGTGCAATGGAGCGAAGTAATATCCCATCAGACTAAGCGCCAGAGTCGATTTTCCGCATCCGGATTCGCCCGCGATTCCCAATGTTTTCCCTTCTTCAACTTTCAGAGAAACATGGTCAACCGCGTAAATATCTTCTCCAAACCGGGTAACATATTTTGTTGTAAGTTCCCTGACTTCTAACATTACATTTGACATTGCATTCACCTAGTCCCTCAACGCTGGATTGAATACCTGGTCAAGACCTGTATTCATCAAATTCATTGAAAACGAAACCATCGCAATTGTGACGAGCACGGGGATATACGCCCACCATTTTCCAGTCACATGTGCCGAATAAATCATCGCCCAATTCATCATCAACCCCAAAGTGGGTACTTCAGTAGTCTTTGGTCCCAGCCCAAGGATCGACAAACCAGCTTCAGCCAGAATACCGGAGGAGATCTGCAGAATCAGCGCCATAATGACATAAGAGGCGATATAAGGCAAAATATCCGCAAGGATGATATGAACGATGGAGTGTCCTGAAAGTTTCGACAAATTGACATGGTCGCGGTTGCGCAAAGAAACGACTTGCGACCGCACCGCTCTAGCAGTCCATACCCAGGAGGTAAACCCGATCACCACCGCGACTGTTATGGCTCCACGCTGCTCCTGCCCGATGCTGAATGAAATTAAGATCAACAAAACGAAACCGGGAATGACAGGTGAAAAGATTTGTGATGAACATAATGACGTCGTCCACCAAACCTCCGATATACCCAGCGAACAATCCCAGGGTCAAACCATTAATGTGGCGATGATCCCGGCAACAAATCCGATCTGTAACGATGTGCGGGTCGCCGAAACCAGTTCTGTCAGTATGTCCCGTCCAAAATTATCAGTTCCAAGCGGCAGAATCCGTATGCTCGAAACCTGGCCGATATTCACATAATCAGTTTGAACAATGGAGTTTGTTTCTTCCAACAGACCAGTTTCTGTGTTTTTTATCGCGATGATCACTCCTTCTGTTCCCAAAATTCCCTTGAGTGACTTATCGAGTCTGGCGTAATAATTTCGTTTTGCTGAGGTCATTCCCAGAGCCAGCTTGGAATCGTAGTTGTTCACCCATAATTCCATGAGTTTTGTATTGTCATGGATGTCGATCTCGTTTTCAGGGATGCCAAATGCAAGAAGCCAGTCCTTCATATCAAGGCGTTCCTGATCGCCCAATTTGCTGGCAATCCGCCTGGCGGCGGCATCATTCAGAGACAACGTATAGTGAGTGGAATTAATGCTGTCAAAAACATTCACGTAAATCCCGGGCTCAAAAAAAGTTCCCTGGCCGATGATCGCCAATGGCTCATCTTTTACGATCAACGGATAAATAATGACGGTCAGCAGCATTGTCATAAAGATGATGAAGCCAATCAGAAATTTAGGAGAGCGGAAAACTTGTTGAAGGGTGTTTTTCATAACAGCATCTCTCCTTAATCAGCCTGCGTTGCTTTAATGCGCGGATCGATAATTCCGTAAATAATTTCGATGATAAAGTTCGCGCTTAATACCATCAAGGTGATGATCAGTGTTACGCCGGAGATTAACGGATAATCCTGTCCTACAACGGCCTTCAGAATCGTATTGCCAAGACCAGGATAACTAAAGATAATCTCAGCCACCAGTGCGCCGCCGACCATGGTACCGATGGATAATGCCAAACCGGTCACCTGGGGAAGCATGGCATTTCTAAATACATATCCGACGATTTTTCGGTCATTGATTCCCAAAAAGCGGCTATATTTTACATAATCTGCATTCAGTTCATAAATAGACATGGAACGCATACCGATCGCCTGACCACCGATGGAAATCAACACGATCGACCAGAATGGCAATTGATAGTGGACGATCACTGACCAGACAAATGTCCAGCTCATATTCGGAATTTGGTCAAAACCATACCCGCCTGAAATTGGAAACCATTTTAATGTGGTCGCAAAGATAACCACCATGATGATAGCCATTCCAAATGCGGGGAAATTACTTACAAAAATACTTACGGGCATGATGACTTTGTCAAAGCCCCCTTTTAGATAAGCAGCTAGTGCACCGAGCGTGTTCCCGATCAGCCAGCCGACAATGATCGCCGGAAATTGGAGACACACTGTCCACCAGATGGACGATTTGATAATTTCTGCCACAGGTCTGGGATATTGACTAAACGATATCCCAAAATTCCCCTGCGACACATTTTTTACATAAAGAAAAAATTGTTCGAGCATGGGTTTGTTGGTGCCAAACAATTCCGAGTATTCCTGATAAATTTTAGCAACCCCGGTTTGACTGGTCATACCTGGGTTACTCTTTGTGTGATGACAGCCACGGGATCTCCCGGCATCATACGGGGCAAAATGAAATTCAACAGGAAAGCAAAAACGAAGGTAATTAAGAACCAACCCAACTTTCTGAGGAAATACTCCTGATATCCTTTCAACTTAACGCCTCCTCTCAAACATTAATGGCACTATAACAATACGGTAATAATTATTCCGCCGGGCCATATACAAAGGCCGTAGCTTCATACAGCACTCATGATTGTTAATAAACAGCCATGCCCCGGTTGGCGGAACATGGCTGTTTACTATAAATTATTCTTTACTTGACGAGTGTGAGGTTGTACAAACCTGCGATGCTGTAGCCATCGGTCAGGTCTAGGGGCGGGACGGGCGGATTGGTGCCATCATCGCCGCGTGGGAAGCCTGTCCAAACGCTCTCGTTCACAGCGTGGAACGATTGCGGGCGGTACATGAGTGTGAAGGAAGGAACATCGGTCAAATAGATCTTGACGAGTTCGGTATAGGCTGCTTTTAATTCAGCTTCATCAGTCATGCCGGGGATCGCCTGGATCAGAGCATCAGCATCCGGGTTGCTATATTGACCCCAGTTACCATTCCAGTTGCTTGCCTGTCCATTGAATTCAGAGCTGATCAAATGGCGAATACGTCCCCAAGGCTGGGTTGGGCCAGCACCGTCGCTCCACATCATGAAGATGTCGTAGCCGGCAGGAAGTGGCGCATCAGATTTGGTAACAACTGTCTGGTAAACGGACCATTCTGGGTAGTTGGTTGTGATGTCAATGCCGATTTCTTTTCCGGCGGCGGCAACTACTTCGATCGCGGCCTGCCAGTCAGACCAGCCATTGGGGCAGGTGGCTACGTAGGCGAGATTCTTGCCGTTGTATTCACGAATGCCATCACCATCAGAATCGACGATGCCAGCTTCGTCAAGAAGTGCATTTGCACCTTCGATGTCCTTACCCGCAAATTGCAGGTCTTTGACAGCGTCGTGATCGTACAGAGATTGTTCACCATCGGTCGGGTTCATCAGTGAGCGAGGAACCTGAGCAAAGGTAGCGGATTGATTGGTCATTGCGTTGGCAATGATTGTGTCATAGTCAACTGCCATGGCGATCGCCTTGCGAACTGCAACCTGATCCAAACCATTGGAGGTCAAGTTATAGAAAGCTGTTGGAAGGCTGGCGCCGAGACCGTAAGGAGCATCCGCGAGATATGTGGAGACAGGAAGGTTGTCTTTGATCCAAAGATCTTGAATATTGGCATTGAACTGCTGGCTGACATCAACTTCACCGGCCTTCAAAGCGGCAAAACCGGCATTGTTATCAGCAAAGATGGTGTGCGCAAGATATTTCGGCGCAGGCAGTTTACCCCACATGGAGGCATCCTGACCCCAGTATTCGTCATCACGAATAAGGACAACTTTTGTCTCATCAACGAAGAAATTGGTGTAAGGACCGGAGGCAACGAAATCTTCGGCTGGATCAGCTTTGAAAGCAGTTGCATCAGCAGAGCGCGCTTCCAATGTTTGTGTCCAAGCCTTCTGGATAACATAGTTGGAGCTCAAATAAGCAGAAACAACCAAAGGATTAACGGTTTTGCCTTCTGCATCCAACTTGGCCTTTACCAAAACGGTCTGAGCATCAACGGCTGTGATTGATTCAATGTAATCAATTGCGCCAACGCCGGCAGATGTCTCATATTTGACATTGGAATCCCAAGTATAAGCAACATCATCAGCGGTCACTGGGGTGCCATCGCTCCAATGTGCGGCTTCATTGATCTTGAATGTGATCTCAGTTTGAGTATCATTCCATGTATAAGGACCATCAGCAAGCAGAGGATAAACCTTGCCATCGATCATGTTATAAATGTAAGGGGTTTCAAAAACGGTAACGCGAGCATTGTCCTGTTGGGCGATTACCAATGCGTTATTGTTGTTGGAGGAATATGGATTCCAACCGGCAACGGGTCCCCACTGTTGTCCATTGAAATAAAGGGTTTCAGTGCGGGGCAAAGGATCGCCAGGCTTCAATTCAGCCGCGGGAGCTTCAGTTGCCATAGGGGCTTCGGTAGCAACAGCAGGGGCCTCAGTAGCAACAGCCGGAGCTTCGGTAGCAGCCGGGGCGCATGACGCGAGCAACATGCTCAACGCCACTAAAACTGATAGAACAAAAGATAAACGTTTCATCTTCTTCTTACTCCTTTTAGTTATGGTATATTACGGAGTTAGAAATCTGCTGACCTGTCACGGAGTGCAGACTTCCACTCAACGGCGTCCGGTATCCTTTGGATATCGGACGTCCTCTTTTCAGACGTTCGAAAGATTATTTCTATGTGTTTAATAAATTTGCCTAACACCTCCTTAAAATAAGATGTCCTGTATTTTTTGAAAAGGCACAAAGATCAACCGTGACTTTCCTCACTTCTCCCGTGTAGTCCGAAAATTTCTGGAACACGAGCTCAGCACAATAAAAGAATGCCGGATTTGTTTATCTAGTTCAACAAATCCCCTTTCATTCTCGGTAACGATACCGGAAATGAAAGAAAAAAATCCAGATCTACCCACTTAACAACTGGGCATCCTGGATCAATTTTTGACAAGAATTCCGTATAACCAACTTCGTCGGCATTTTATGAATTTCAAATTCGAGCGATTCACCATTGATCAATTTTATAAGCATTTGAACTGCAACATAACCCATCTCTGCAAGAAACTGATCAACTGTTGTAATCCCAAGGTGCTTGGCTTCTGAAATATTATCAAACCCAACAACAGACAAATCAGAAGGAACCAGCAACCCCAACTCTTCGGCAGCTTGAATTGCGCCAATCGCAGATTGATCATTGGCGGCAAATATTGCCGTTGGCGGATTACTCAATGTAAGCAACTGGCGGGCACACTTGTAGGCAGTTCTTTGAGTAAAATCGCCGGGAATAATAAGCTCTCCATCCAATTCAATACCAGCATTCGTCAACGCATCCTGATATCCTTTTAAGCGACGCTCCGCAGTCCCAGCATCTTGACGACCGCTAATAAAGCCAATACGGTGATGCCCCAAACCGATAAGATACTCCATCACCTCCAAAGAACCATGATAGTTCATACCCTGAACACATGGATAATTCGGATTAAATATATGCGGGTCTACAGCAACAATAGGCGAATTTGCAACAAATTCCGCCGACCCTGACGCCACAACAATCACACCATCAGTGACCGAATTACTTAAAAGAGAGACATAGTGTTGTTCGTGTAACGTTGCGCCATTCTTCTGAGCATCCCCTGTTGTATACGCCAACAGATCAAAAGTTGATTCTGCTATTGCCCGATTAATTCCCTTCATGATTTCAAAGGAATACAACCCAAAATCTGGAACCACAAGCCCGATCAGGTTCTTTTTACGGGTGCGCATACTTCGCGCAGCCAAATTTGATGTGTATCCCAACTTATTAATAATGGAAAGAATGCGAGTCTGAGTATCACTGGCAACATCAGTTTTCCCGTTTAAAACACGGGAAACCGTGGAAACCGAAACTCCTGCCGCCTTGGCAACATTTTGAATTGTGACTGCTCGCTTTTTATTTTTCATACTAAACTTCTGAAAAAAAGGATTTTACCGGTATTGATACCGGTAACGTTACCGACTTCTACATTATTGCACAGATTTTACAGACTGTCAACAAATTTTAAGGTTTGTCCATATCACCTTGTTTTAGTGACAATATACATGCCCCCTCGATGCGCTCACCCTCATCTTTCTGCCCGGGAAACTTACCCACTGATGAAAGACTATTAAGATAAGAAAAGCCAAGTCGCTTTTAAAAAGCACAATCGCTACATGCCATCCAATAATCTTCCAACACCCTGCCGATCTTCCAATTAATGACTTGAGCAGCATTAAGGTTTGCACATCCAACGAATTGGCTTAGCAATGAATAAGACAATTTTTTATTTCCCAGATTTTTCATCAAACACGCAGTCGCACGTTGCATCTCAGGCAGGAGCCAATAATAACGAGCACGGTCGCTCAAACTATATTTGCGTTTAAAAGCCTGCTCATGTTCTGAACCAAAATAATATTTTTTCCAATATTCCGGATAAGCAGTCATCACATCATCCAGCACTTGGACAATATTCGAGCGCGCATCTTTTGTAAACAATTCATCTTCCATCATCGCCAATGCAAAAACAGCTTCACGAAAAGCAAAGGTCAACCCTGGCCCAACCTTAAGAATTCCAAAGTGATCGCGCACCAGATTCTTCAACGCATCTCGCGTTTGATAATCAGTGGAATGCGCCTCATAGATCATCGGCTGACTTTCAATAAAATGCGATAACGCCTTCGCTTTTTCAGGCTGATATTCCAGCACGAAATCATCGCCGAATTCCACACCCGGCTGCACCACCACCGCAATGACTCTTTCCCACGCGGACTGTAATCCTTCTCGATAAAACGCTTCGCGCGTAATCTCAATCGTCTGATTCACATCTTCAACATTCGTTACGCTGACAGAGTCCTCGTGCGCCTGCGCCCCGCCCGGCACAGGGACTTCCGTACCAACGACATAACGCGGCAAAAGATTTCCCGCCCCAATGGCATTCTCTGCAACCTTTGCCAATTGCGCCGCACGTCTCGCAGAAACTTCCACATCCAGCAGACCTTGCGGATCGTCGCCAAGATTCATACTGCAATCCAGATGAATTTTGGAAAAACCCGCCTGCACATAATCCCTCATCATCACCGCGGATTTTTGCATCGCAGACTCGGCTGGTTCATTCTGCCAGACATTCGGTCCGAGATGATCGCCTCCCAAAATTATATTTTCAAACGGGAAGTTATTCTCTTCTGCAATTTTACTACTACCTCATTAAGATACATACTTCAAATCCTCTTCCAAAGTGGGCTGACCTTCCGTCCCGCCTGCTTTTTGCGTAGACATGGCTCCACAAACACAAGCCAGTCTTAACGTTTTTTCAATCGGCCAATTGTTGAGATAGCCATACATAAACCCGGAGTCGAAAGTATCACCCGCGCCAACAGTATCAACAACATGTACAGGAATCGATGAAGACTGCGTCAAGTTGTTTTGACTGCACGCCAGAGCCCCTTCCGCGCCCAGTTTGATAGCCGCGAGCTTGCTTTTATTGGCAAGCTGTCTCGCAGCAGATTCAACATCGGTTAATTTTGTAATAGACAATGCTTCAGTTTTGTTCGGGAGAAAAACATCTGTGGCTGAAAGTAATTCATCGAAGCCAACCCATTTTTCGGATGGGTCATAATTTGTATCAAGTGAAGTTGTTAATCCCAATGAATGCGCGCGCTGAAATAAAGCGGGCAGATCGGGTTGAAGTTTGGTCTGTAAAAAATAAGAAGCTACATGCACATGATGAGATCGGCGAAGCAAATCATCAGGGATGTCTGATGCCTGTAGATCAGCGATCAGGCCAAGGTGAGTCAGAATCGCGCGGTCTTCCTCCCGATTGAGAATCACACTGAGTCCGGTTTGTCCACCCGGGCGGACGAATCACATTGCTGACATCCACATTTCGTTTTTGCATTTCAGCGAGCATGAAACGGCCAAAGACATCGTCACCGCACACGCCAATAAAAGCAACTTTCAAACCAAGCCGCGCCGCGCCGCAGGCAAAGATCGCAGAAGACGAACCCACTGTGAGCGCGGCTGTATCAATTAACTTTTCAACTTGATTGAATTCAGGGTTTACATCGCCCCTTAAAATCAAGTCGGGATTAATTTCGCCAGCAACAAGAATATCAAACATGTTAATAATTTACATGCCAGCCAAAGGGAGCATCGGCGGTGTAGAAATCAGTATATGGTTTTGCGAGCGCGTGACACAATGATGTCAGGCGCGAGATTCGCGGACGCGCTGTGGTGCGCAAAAACTTGATGCGCTCATCGCCGTCCATCATGACGGCTTCCTTCCACACGGCGCGGCCCACGGCAATTCCGCTGGCGCCAGCGTTACAGGCAACAATAACCTGCTGGACGAAGATTTCATAATCGACTGCGGCGGATAAAAGAATCCACGGGATGGGAGATGCGGCGGAAATTTCTTCGCACGCGTCTTTCCATAACGTCTGGTTTGATTCAGTCACGTCGAGCGGGAACTCCGCTTTGAGAATATCCGCGCCCAATGGAGCCAGGCGTTTTGCAGTTTCGACCACTACATATCTTTTTTCTTCAGATGAAAGTTTTTTGCTTTCATCAAGTGAATAGGATAATGGTTCGAGCATAAGAACGAGATCGTGTTTATCACATTCGTTTGAGATGTTTTTTGTAAAGGCTTCGATCTCAGGTGCAGTCGGTGAATCAGGGTGATAGTAGACCAGTAACTTAATGGCCGATGCGCCCATGCGCTTGGCTTTCTCCACGCTCCAGCCGGGGATGATCTGCGCCTGACGCGCGGTTGCATCGCCCGTATAGCCCGTGGACTCAACTGCCACGACCAGCCCCACGTTGTTGGGAATGCTGCGCGCGGCAATGGCTTGCGCGGCAGAGACTTCGGGGTCGAGCAGAACGGCAGTAGCTCTCGAAGCCAGCGTGGATGTTACATCCAGTTTGAAGCGGGAGAGTTGTTCGTCACTGGCGAGCAAGGGATTTGCTTTGCGCAGGTTTTGACGATGGTCAAGTGCGAGCGCGGTGAATGTTCCGCGTTGAGAAGAGATTTGTTGAAGTCCACGTAGTTTTCCGATTGAGATAGGTTTCATAGGTTGGGTTCCAAGTTATAAGTTATACGCGTCTAACGTCAAACGTCGAAGGTCTGACGTTCGACGCGTAACGTTCGACGTGTAACGTATTTTTTTACGGGCAGTTCTGAATCCATGCGTCGAGATTTCGGTTCTTTAAGATGGTGCTGAAGTTTAGTTGTTTTGATTTTTCGCAAAAAGATTCAAAGTCGCCGCCAAGGTCGGTATATTCTGCGGCGAAGACTGGTTTGCTGGCGTTGATATATGGCTTCATGGTTTCTGCTTCATCGTAGAAAAAGTAATCTTCGGTGATGGCAAAATCATAAACATTCACAAGGTCTGCAACTTGATCGGATGCATTTTTCTGGCCGATGGCAAGTCCGCGCTGATGGGCTTCGTCTGCGAGCCAGAGGGCAAACTTTAGTTGATCTGCGTAAGTCAGCGGGAAGCCGGTGTCGTTGGTGTAGATTTCCATGTTGTCGGGTTCAACGGCGTCGAAACCTTTGGATTTGCACAGGTCGAGGCGGGCGCGCATGATCGGTGCAAGCTTATCGATCTCGCGGATGTCGAGCCATTTTTCACCGGGCCAGCCATCGTAATCATTGCCCAATACTTCGGGCGGAAATTGGTCTTTGTCTGGCCGCCAATCTTCCCATGAACCCACGCTCATATAGCAGATCACCTTGCGGCCTTTGGCATGTAATTCGTCAATTGTGGCTTGCGGAGCGTACAGGTCAATATCATAGACATCGGCTTCGATGGATGTGTCTACCTCTTCGCCGTTGATATGCCATTGCCAGGTGAGTCCCACTGTGGGATGCCACCAGCTTGTTTCAGGTGTCGGGTGTGGAGTGTCAGGTTGCGAGGTGGAAGGCATAAGGGTAGATTCTCTCGTAGAAACTGAAGCAGGTGTCGGGTCGTCGGATGCGGGTTTACATCCGAAAAGAAAAGAGGAAAGAAGAAAGATGAAAAGAAGTTTCTTAAACGACATGATGTTTGAATTGCGGCAGATAGTCTTTATGTTGCGCGAATAATTCGTTGGTCATCTGGCGAATTTCGGCAAGGGATAAGACAGCCGATGTGAGCGGATCGTGAGCGATGGCGCGATAGATCATGGTCGGGTCGCCTTCGATGGATGCAGTGATTGCCATTTCTTCGATGCCGCTGGAAAGGCTGGTGAGTAATGCGCATTCCGCGGGCAGCGCGCCGACGTGAATGGGATGGAAACCGGCTTTATCAACAACGACAGGCACTTCAACACATGCGCCTTGCGGAAGATTGGTGATGAGATTCGTGTTGCGGACGTTGCCGTTGAATTTGAACATCTCGCCGCCTTTGAGGGCATTGATGATGTATGCGGCATATTCATGTCCGCGCTGAAGGTCTTCTTCGGTTAATTTTTCAGCGAGGCGATCTTTGACTTGTGTCTGCCAGGTGGCTTCGTTGTGTTGATATTCTTTGAGAATGTAGGCATACTCGCCGGGATTCCAGCCAGTGCCGTCTTTGCAATATTTTTCGATCAGGTCGGGGCGTTTGCGGAACCACGGGTTGTATTCAGAGTTATGTCCGCTGGACTCGGTGACAAATTTTCCAAGCGCGAGATACATTTCATTGCGCACTTGTTCATGGTTATAAATTTGCGGGTTCTCTGTCACGGCTTTATGAATTAAAGGATACGCATCCTGACCGTTCCATTTGAAATCAAGATACCAAGCCTGATGATTAATTCCAGCGCACAGATAATCAATCTCGTTGAATGGCGCGCCGATCCACGCGGCAAGCATCATGGCTGTGCCTTGCACCGAATGACAAAGCCCGGTGACGGTAATAAAACTTTGGCGGTCAATCGCGGCACATAACATCGCCATTGGATTGGTGTAATTCAACAGCACCGCATTCGGGCAATATTTTTCCATGTCACGCACAATATCCATCATCGGGATTGATGGTGCGCAAAAAGCGGAAGATGCCGCTCGGTCCGCGCGTATCACCGACGTTAATATCGACGCCATATTTTTTGGGGATTTCAATATCGTGCCGCCAGACATCGGTGGAGCCGACAAGAATCGTAGTAAGAACAACGTCTGCACCTTTGAGCGCTTCGGCGCGATCAAGTGTCGCTTCAACCTTTGCGGGACGGTTGCCCGCCGCGATCAATTTTTCGACTCCCTTTTTGGCCCATTCGAGTCTTTCGGGGTGAATGTCCATCAATGAGATGGTTGCATCCTCCAAAAGCGGAAAAGTGAGAATGTCGCGCACAAGTTCGGATGTAAACCCGAGGCTGCCTGCGCCGATAAATGCAATTTTTGTCATGTCGTCTCCTGATCTTTTGTCAAAGTATCATTTTGTTTTTCGGCATAAACATCAGCCGTTATTTTCTGTTTATTAACTACCAGGGCAATCCACGTAAATCAATTTCACCTGAAGGCCACACCTCTGTCGAGAGCGGCAAAATCATCACGGAGGTTTTCAAAGAACGGCGTTCACCATTTTGAATGAAAAATAATTTATCGGCGATCAACTTCCAACCGGCACGTCCATAAAATGATCGGCGTTCATCTGCACAAACCAGCAAGCCAAAAGGAACTTTCATTTCTTCGCGCATGAATTTTTCTGCAACATTCAAGAGTGTGGATGAAAATCCGCGTTTTTGCCAACTGGGATGAGTCGCCACGCCGCCAACGCCCGCCACCCAAACAGGTTTTTTACCGACAAGGATCTCGCGTTTGAGCAAACCCAGCAAAGTCACGAGTTCATTGTCCACGCGGCCAAGTGCCATATACTCAATATGTGACGACCAGTCTATGCTGTTAAATTCAGGGTCGTCATGTTTTTCATCGGCAAAAGCGAGATGATCAAGTTGGTCAATTTGTTTATCCAACTCGGGAGATATTTTGTCGGTGGAGATAATTTCGATTTGCAAATCTTGTGTCATATTCTTCCTGTTATGGAGCAGGCTTTGAAAAGCCTGCTCCATATTTTATGTCATTCCATCTTGTTGCTTTTCTTACTGTTTTTCGTCCGCGCCTATATCAATGGACGTCCCCTGCACACGGAGCTGACCGTCAATATCGAAAGCACCAGCTTCGGGAATGGACTGTCCGGCATTGATAGCAGGCGAGCCAGCCTGCAGGTGCAAGTCACCTGTCGTAGCGTTGACAAATAGCGGATTAACGTTATTAAGTCCGTTTGCGTCGTTGCCTGTCCCTGCTTGATAAGCGGCGAACGTTGCATAGTTGACGTTCTTCCATTGCCAGGTTGTGCCGCCAAAGAACAGGTTGTTATTCATCACGTTGTTGGTCATAACCGGACTCCAACTTAGGATATATGGCAATCCGCTCTTGGCATAGAAGATGTTGTTCTTAATGATGTTGTTGCGTGTGTCAAACTGAACATATAACTCCGCACCCCACGCTGAAGCGATCGTGGCATTGTTATAGAGTGTATTGTTGGCGATCACGCAGTTTTCCGTTGAGCCTCGTCCTGTATCGTAACCGCCCATCGAAATTCCGGCATCCGTGTTGTTATAGATGAAGTTGTTTCGAATGGTAACAAAGCTGGTGGATTTTCCAGGCCATTCACTGGCAATTTCCACGCCGATGTTGCAGTTGTGCGCTTTATTGTATTCAATGGTGATGCGTGTGCCGCCGTCCACATAGATACAACCTGCCGAGCGCTCATTTCCGTAGGCGACATTTCCGGCGGAGTTAATGTTGTACACATCATTGTAGGCGATCAAACCATCACGCGCCTGATCGTTAGCCGGGGCTGTTCCTTCCGCACCAATGGCGTCAATGCCGATGTTGTTGACATCGTGAATGA
This sequence comes from Candidatus Villigracilis proximus, assembly GCF_016717045.1. Classification (NCBI taxonomy): domain Bacteria; kingdom Bacillati; phylum Chloroflexota; class Anaerolineae; order Anaerolineales; family Candidatus Villigracilaceae; genus Candidatus Villigracilis; species Candidatus Villigracilis proximus. Next base: position 20,223 of record NZ_JADJUO010000007.1, read on the forward strand.
TGTTATTCGTCACCTGCCAGTTGGTCACGTTGCCATTGATCACCAACGCTTCAGAGGAACCAAGCTTCATACTATAGAGTTGATTTCCATCAATGATGATGTTGTCGAGCGAAGCTGTACCCGAAGTGCCATGCACGGCGATGCCATGCGCATCCGTTCCGCTCTTTGTTGTGCCATTATGCTCAATATTATGAAGTTTATTATTGCGGATTTCAATGTGATGTGAAGTTCCGGTAATGCGAATACCGATCGGCACACGATTCTTGGTGGAGGTCTTGTAATTTTGAATCTCAAATCCCTTGAACACAACATAGGATTTGTCCACGATAAAGATCATTCCATTATCAGCCGCAGGGATGGTAATGCCTGTGCCATCCAGGATCGGGGTCTCACCTGCATAGTTCTGGAAAGTAATGTACGCGCCTGCAGTGCCTGAAACATTCAAGGTCACTTTTTCATTATATGTTCCACCGCGCACACAGACAATATTTCCGGCAACTGCGGATGTTGCCGCTTTCTGCATGGTCTTCCAGGGTGTGCTAATGGAGGTGCCGTTATTTGTATCCAAACCGGTAGTTGCAACGAAATGAGTACAAGTGCCAGCTTGAGCAGTGGCTGTTGGTGGAACAGGTGTATTCGTGGGCGGAACGGAAGTGAATGTGGCAGTTGGTCCAACTTGCGTGAATGTCGCTGTGGGTGGAACAGAAGTGAATGTAGCAGTTGGCCCAACGGGAGTAAATGTCGCAGTTGGTGGAACAACTGACGGTGTAGCGGTTGATCCGCTGTTATACGTCAGCGTTACAGATTCAAAGTCAAGGTCCGCATTATCGGCAGTGTTGTTTGATTGCAATCGAATCCGAATCTGATTTGAAGCATTCACATAATTCGCCATCGTGCCGGTTGCATTAAAATGAAAAGTTTCCACGCGCTCCAACTTGAGCCGGTGTTCGTACCAAGGTTAACCCATGCAGATGTGTTCCAGTTATAAATTTTCCAGGTCCATGTTTGGGTGGCAGGTGCCGGGCCAAGAAAATTTGCCTTTACTTGAATTGCTGTAATGGATGCAGCCGGAATCGTACCGGGCACTGTATATACGCGATAGCCCGCGTACGTATTTGTACTGGGCGTGGTGAACTCCACATAGTTATTCCAATTGTTCTGCGAGCCAGATTGATCCTGCACAGTCAACGCCGTTACAGGTTGACCGCCATCACCACCGCTGGTCGTGGTGTAGGAAACCGGTAGAAGTGTGCTGGAGGCCGCCCAAGCTTGAGATGGCACGGCAAACAAACCAAACAGCAATGCCAAAATCGTGCATATCGAGAAAGCCAGATTACGTTTCATACCTTACTTACTCCTCTGGATTTTATAAGACCGCTGTGACATCGCGTTTCCGCATGCCAGACAGGGAACACAGCTGGTCAATGGGCGCACCCCGCCGCTCGCAACAACAAGGTAGATCATGGATTAATATCTTTTAGACGTACCTCCTTAACAGATCTGGATTTACGCAACAGCCCGGATTTCATTTATTTTTTTACGAGTCGAAACAAGCCCGAGCCTGTTCGCTGGATCTGATAGAGAACTGCCAACTCTGACGGACGCTCCGTGAAATAGATGGGGCGTGCATCAATATTGCCTGCAATATATGCCAGCGTGGACTCAGCCAACTCCCTGACACCTTCCTGTGGATACGTTTCATGGAAAGCCATTTCAGTACGTCCCTGCAAAACATGAGCCGCGTAATAAAAATTGTAGGCGGTGTCCCAATCTGTGAAAATGATGGCATTGTCTTCAATAGCATCAAGTACCTGCTCCGCTTCCATCAGACGCATTTCGGGAGATGTAAACAACATCGCTTCATAATCATCTGTAAACGGAGGAATGCGACTCTCCAAAGCAGAAAGTGTGTTTGGAAACAAAAACCACAGACTGGCAAGAATCAAAACTGCAACGAAACCAGCGGGGATAAATTTTGGAAGAATTGAAATGCTTGAGAGCGCTTCATTGATGGCGCTAAACCCCATCCCTACCGCAATCACAAAGATCAAAACAGCCGGAATATAAAAAACATAATAATCATACACATCATAGGAAACAGCAAAAAATAGAAAGGTAAAGAATGCAACCATCAATAAAACAGCCTCGCGCCAACGGGAAGTTAGATCCTTGCGTATAATAAAAAGTGAAACAATACCCGCCGCAGCAATAACCACCATCCATGAAACGCCGCTGAAAAACTCAAGCAGACGTTCCAAAATCAACTCATTGGAAACCGCAAAAAACTGTCCGCTAAATTGCGGAGGAAAATAAAGAAATGCAAGGCGCTCAAAAGGCGAATCAAAATCCGCAGGAGTCATACCCCATATACTCAGCGCGTGACGAACGACAGTGTTGTAGTAACTTGCAGAGGCATTGAGGTTATCAAGAAAGAGGAATGAGGAAAGAAAAATGGCAAATCCGAGGAGTGCGCCTGTTGCGCCAGCCTTTATATCTGCAAAATACTCTTTCTTCTTTCCTCTTTGATCACCTGATGAAAGTGGAAAGAAGAAAGAGAGGAGGAGATAAATAAAAATTGCGATCGCACTCAAGGCAACAGTTGTGTGGATTCCCAAACTTAATCCGCCAACGAGTCCCGCTGCAAAGAGCCAGCGCGGATCGTGAGACTCTTTCCACGCGAGCAGGGAATAGAAGATAAAAGCAAGACAAGCCGAGGAAACTGTGTAAATCTCGGCAATGGACGCATGTTTCCAAAATAATTCAGCGAATGCCAGAAAGAACACGCTTAACACCGCTGGAATTTGCAACGCTCCAAGTTTACGCAAAATAAGATATACCAAAGAAACTGTCAACGCGCCTGCAACAGCAGATAGTAAATTAACCCGATATGCAATGTCGCCGACAGGAAGGAATGTAAAAAGTTTTGCAAGAAGAATATAAACCGGATAGCCCGTTGGATGTCCAAGTCCTAAAGTAAAGGCGATCGTTTGAAATTCTGCCGAGTCACCATACAACAAGGACGGCGCAAGCGTGCGGAGATAGAGTGTCAATGACACACTAAAAATTAAAAACGCAGCGCCAGCCTCAAATCGTTTCATTTCAAAGTGTAAGTCTGCTTGCTGGTTGTAGATACAGCATTCCAATTTACATCAACCAACTGACAGACAAAATCAATGGCAGCAGGCTTCCCCAACCCTTCGCTATTGAAAAGCCATTGAGCCGAATTACCTGCATTGTCAAAAAGAATCTCATCATCGGTTGGAGTCCAAGTCCAATCACTGCCGCTGCCTGCGTATTGATTGAGCACGCCGTTCTCAAGTAAATAATCCGCGCCGATGCCATTCACCCCATATCCCGTGGATGAATTCTGATCGGTATCAAGAAAAGTTTGATAGCCGTTGTAATCTTCAGCCTTTCCGGCAAATGCAAATTTGATCGTTAGGAATGAAGCCTGATTCAAAATCTGTATTTCAGAAATCAAACTTAAGCCATCAACCACAGCATCAGGAGTGGATGTTGCAACGACTTCAACTGTTGGGACTTCGTCTAAAACAGGAGATGCGACATCTCTAACTGTTTGCGACTCAGCAGAGATGACCGTAAACTCTTTACCGCGTTCAGAATCACCGCCAGCTGATTCTGTTACGAGAATATTTCCCAGCGCGTTGAGGCCTGTCGCTTCGTCCCAGACATTTTCGTTGGCAAATTGAATCGAATAAAGCGGATTATCGCGCAAAGAGTCATATCCATCGGGAAGCCAGAGAGCGAGTTGATATTCACCATCTTTTGCATTGAATGGAATATGCAGCTTCGCGGTGAATGTAGTTGTGCCAGGTTCCCATTGGCGCGGATCAATGTCAAGTTTTACTTTGTAGGGTGAAACAGTATCTACACCTGTGAGGACGACATACAACTCACGCTCGTTGACAATGGATGCAAACCCTGTATTTTCCAGATTGACCGTAAGATTTAATACGCCGCCCGGAACAACCTGCTCATTAAAGTTCGCGGTGGTCAATGCGAGGCGATAGCCCATGCGATTGGATATTTCTTCGTAACAGCCGCCTTCTTCCCAGCTTCGTAAAATCCCCTTGTGATAGGCTTCATTGATGGCGGAGAAATGCAACATCTCCATTTCCTGTAAAGCAACCGCACATTCAGAGCGCGGCGGATTGGGCGCACAGGATTCTCCACTCATGGGGGTAAAGCGAGTCAACTCGGCGAGATAGGCCTGATCGCGTTCAATCGTAATTGTGCCGTCACGTTCGTATGTGCCCACATCTGTATTGCTTGAAAGGAAACAATCATTATGATGTGCAACGCGCGCGCTGACAGCATCTGCGGGGTTTGGATACATTTCAATGATATTGGCGGGATAACGAACTTGCACATAACGATTTGGAATGGCATCAACAAGCGCGTTAAGAATTTCGCGCTTGTCTGTGATATTGTCCAAGCCATTTGTGGAGGTGTGCCATTCGCCCCACGCGCCGATGAACCCCGCTTCAAGCCACGCGACCACATCTGTATTGTTTTGCAGGAGCGGAGTCAACTGCTCAATGTGACGCAGAATTTGCTCCTTGCTTGCATCTGGTTCGGTATCGGGATATGGTCCCAGATTATAGATAAAGCGGACAATGGCTTTGACTCCGCCATCGCGGATATCATCAAAGTTTACTTGTAAGCCATCCAGTACATCTTGTGGGATATCAGTCTCGCGCCAATTGTCGAAGTTAATGTTCAGATGAACAAGTGTGTTGCCGGTTGCACGCACAGGACTGAACCCTGCCGAACCGGGAAGCGCGTATGGGGTGAAGAATCCGCGCTCAGGGTTGAGGATGGATGCATCAGAGGCAGAATAAGCATGGGTCACAGGAGCAGGCTCGGGGGAGTCTGATGCGGGTTGACATCCAGTCAGGAAAGAGGAAAGAAGAAAGATGGAAAGAAGAAAGCGAGAATTGGAGTGTCGCATGATTTTTATTTGAATGCTGATGAAGTAGCCTGGTCCACGATCCAGCGTTGCAGGAAAATGTAGACGAGGAAGATGGGAAGGAGGGTCAGAATGGAGGCGGCGAGAATAAGGCCTTGATTGGAAACATGCTGAGTTTGAAACCAGACGACCAACAATGGAATGGTGCGTTTTTCTGGAGACGTAAGAACGATCAACGGCCAGAGATAATCATTCCAGGTGGACATGAAAGTGAAGATGCCGAGCGATGCGAGCGGCGGCCCCATCTGCGGAAGAATGATGCGCGTGTAAATACCAAACTCTGATGCGCCATCGATGCGGGCGGCGTCCATCAATTCGGCGGGCATGGCTTCGATAAATTGCTTCATCATGAAGATGCCGTATGCGTCTACAAAGGCAGGGATGATGAGCGCCCAAAGCGAATCGATCAGGCCAAGTTTTACAACAAGCAAATAATTGGGGATCATAACCACTTGAAACGGAATCATGATCTGGATCATAATCACACCAAACGCCAGATTTTTTCCTTTGAAGTGATATTTCGCAAAGATATAACCCGCGAATGAACTTGTAAATAAAGTGATGACCACACGCGAGAGCGAAACAAAAATGCTGTTATACAGGTTTTGCGTGAGTGGAATTTTTTCGTCGTTTAAGATGGTGGTGTAATTTTCAAGAGACGGTTTCTTGGGGAAGAAATCGGGCGGAGTTTGGCGCAGTTCGGCGGGAGTTTTGAGCGATGAGACGATGATGTAGAAGAACGGCAAAAGCGTGGCGACGAGTCCCAGAATGAGGATGGCGTACGCGCCGGATTTTCCGATCACAAGACCAACGGAGGAACGTTTTTTACTGGGTGCTTTCATTTTAGTATTCCCATTCTGTGCGCAAAATTCGGAATTGGGTGACGGTCAGGATCAAAATGATGATGAATAAGATCATCGACATTGCGGCGGAGAGACCAAGATTGTTGGCAAACTTAAATGCATTCTCGTAAATACTTAACAGCATCGTCTGCGTTTGATTCTTTGGTCCGCCGCGCGTGAGAAGTTGGAAGATGACAAAAACTTGAAGCGAGGAAATCACTGTCAGAACGCTGGTCAGCATCACGGTCCGGCTGAGAAGCGGAACGACGACCAGCCAGAATTCCTGCCAGATGTTGGCACCGTCCACGCGGGCGGCTTCGCGCAGCGTCTTCGGGATGGATTGCAAAGCGGCGACAAAGATCACGAGGTTATAGCCAAAATCCTGCCAGACATGCGCGACGACCACACAAAGCATCGCCAGCGGAACGCCAAAATAAATTGTGTTCGGGTCTTGAAGCCACGACTTGGGCGGAACAAGTCCGACGGCTTTGAACATGATGCTGAGCAAACCCCAGCCCGGTGCGTACATGTAACCCCAGATAATGACAAGCGCGACAGAAGATGAAATGGTCGGAAGAAAATAGATCGCGCGGAATAAGGTCTTGAAGCGATCGCCGATGCTTTCAAGCAGAACTGCAAGAGGCAGGGTGACGATCAGGTTTAGAGGAAGAACGAGTGCGGTAAAGAGAAAAGTATTTTTTACAGCAAGGCGGAATACTTCAGCGGGTTTGCCTGTGCCTGTAAATAATTCAATATAGTTTTCGATGCCAACGAAAGGATTTTGTCCGCCGAGGCCGAGAAACCAGCTCCCCTGACGGATCGGGGTGTAACTAAAAAAGCTCATTACCACTGCCCAGAGAATTGGAAACAGAGTGAACAAACCCATATAAAGAAGAATGGGCACAATGCCTGTGTAGGCAAAGCGACGCTGTTGATTCATCAGCGAGTTGCGCTTGGGTTTAAGAGTTATCTCTGTCATGGAACACTCCGGGATAAAGGATGAAAGATGAATGCGGAAGGATGAAAATAAAGAGGCGGCTTGCTTTTTAGCGACTGTTGCAAAACAAGCCGCCCCTTTAACTATCAAACTACAAAATTTTCAAACTATTGAGCCGCATCAACCATGGCGTTGGCTGCTTCGTGGATGCTGTTCGCAGCTTCTTCGGCTGTGAGATTTCCCTGGATCGCATCGAGAATGGTCGGGTAGACGATCTCATAAGCCAGTTGATCGGGGTCGGTCAGATTGCCCTGATATTGACCGAAATCAAGCAAAGGCAAAGTGGCAGCAATGAATGGAGCGCTTTCCAATAATTTTGGATCTGCTGCAACAGCCTTCATCGCAGGGACAGTTCCTGATGTGGAATTGAAAGCGAGCACATTAGCTTGATCGGCGCCCATGAACGCGGCAAGTTTCCAGGCAATTTCAGGGTGCGCGGTGCTCTTGCCAACCACATAACCCCAACCGCCCACGGAAGCGAACTTATAGTCAGAGCCCATCATTGGGGGCAGGGTGACATAGTCAAATTTCAGATCGGGATAGGCAAGTTTTGCATCGCCTGCATACCATGAACCAAGAATTCCGATGCCGTTATGTCCCTGCGCAAATGATTCACCAACCCATTCGCTGTCCGCGTTAAAGATGATCGGGTCAACGACTTTATTGGTTTGGGCCATATCCATTAATTTTTGAATGGTGGCAACCGCTTCAGGTGAATTGAAGTTGAAGTGTTTGCCATCTTCAGCAAAGTAATCGGCGTTCTGTTCCAAAATACCGGCGAGGAAATAGGTGAATAACTGATCGCTGTTGGTATAGTGCAAACCGGCAACGGTCATCACGTTATCAGAACCGAGCGTGGTCATCTTCTCTGCATCGGCGATGACGGCATCCCAATTTTCCCATTTGGGCGGATACGCAACACCGGCAGCTTCGAACAAGGCAGGGTTCACGTACGCGCCGCCATATTCAATGTTGTATTCAGCGGGGAAGCCATACATTTTTCCATCACAGGTTTGACCGCCCAAAGGAGCGGCGTAGAACATTTCCTTTGCGGCATCGAGTGTCATCACATCAGCAGGGACTTCGAGCAACTGTCCGCCCGCTGCGTAACGGCAGGTATAACCGCCGGGGATCAGGATCACATCGGCAGTGTTACCGGCAGGCAATGAGGTTTGAATGGTCTGAATGAAAACATCCCAGGGGAAGGTTTCATATTTGATCGTTACGTTTGGATTTTGCTTCATGAATTCATCAAGCATGGCTTGATCGGCAGCATTGAAAGCCGGAGCCTGATGTCCCCAAACGCGGAGTTCGATCTTCTCATCGGCTGCGGGAGCCGAAGTCGCACCGCCGCCACAGGCACTCAACATGAGGGAAAGCATCACGAGCAGACTTAATACAAACAGAAATTTCTTGTTCATTTTCTTCTCCTTTGATTTAATGATTGACAAAAGAAATATCAGCGACACAGTGAATCATGATCCTGGCTTGCACCTCCTCAGAGATTTAACTTCACAACCGCAGTTAGATTTGTCGGCCTGTCTGGATTTAGTCCCTTTGCCAGAGAGCGATAGTAGGCCATCAATTGCAGCGCAGGCAGATATAAAACTCCACGCACCTGCTCTGGAATTTGACTCATGAATGACACATCCGCATTGGATTCGGCTAACGCCACGATCTTTCCCCCGAGTGCCTGCATCTCGTTTAAGACGGCTTTTTCGTGGCTGTAATTGGACTCTGAAACCATGCCGATCACAACCGCATTTTCATTGACCATGCTCATCGGTCCGTGACGGAATTCCATAAAGTGAAATGGCTCGCTGTGCGTTAAAGGTCATCTCTTTCATTTTGAGATTCACCTCACACGCCAGCCCATAACGAATACCGCTGCCGAGGAAGTAGAAACGGTCAAAGTTGAGATTCTCTCCAATTTCGCGGGCAGCAGGCTCAAAGTCACGCATGATGCGTTGACCTACTTCCGGCAGCGCAGACATCGAGTCCACGAGGTCATCACGGCCAGCCATGCGCGCGCACATCGCCGTGGCTGCCACAAACATCGAAGCGAACGATCGGGTCTGCGCGACAGATTCTTCCTGTCCGCTGGGGATGATGATATTTACATCGGCAAATTTTGAGAGAACTTCATCGTAATTACTAATAACGATCACATCGCCGCGATTTTCTTTTTTGAATTTCTCAACCGCTTTCACAGTTTCAGTGGTCGTGCCTGAGCGGCTAATGGCAACTAATAAAGTTTTTTGGCTGGTCAAAATAATTTGAGAGTTGAGCAGCAGCTCTCCGCCGGGCACAGCACGCGCCGAGCGGCCGGTCAATTCCTGGTAAGTCGCCGAAGCGGCCATCGAAAGATAATAAGTGGAGCCGCAACCGGTAAAAACAACCTGCTCATATTTTTCTGGATCCGGCAAAGTTACAGCACGAGTTACTTCCAGTGCCTGTGCCCATGCATCTGTTTGCGACTTTATTTCGGTGTAGGTGGCGTGATCGTGTGATGATGTCATTGTTTATCCTTTGAGCATTGCGGCTAATTTTTGTTCGTACTCAGCAAGCATACGTTCGGCAATTTCTGAAGCGGAAGTTTCAGGTTTACGCAAAACTGCACTGCCAATGTCAGTTAACATTTCGTTGAGAAAAGCCTCGATACGCCGCCACAACTGAAGCGTTGGGTGCGGGCGACCTGTTTGAAGAATGCGTTGAATAGTGGCCGCAGTGCTATCAAGAGAAAATTTAATTTCCGAATACGCATCAATGCGGGCTGGAAGAATATTTTCTAATTTATAGAATTCCAGTTGAGTTTCTTTTTTGCTTAAAAAGCGGAGCAGATCAAGTGCAGACTGTTCAAGCTCGGCATTGGCACGCACACTTTTCCAAATAACAAGATGATCGCCGCCGATCCATGGTACGCCGGGCGGGGTGGTCATGCCGAGGTTGTCACGAACTTCCTGTATTGAGTCAGGGCTGTTAAGTAATTCATCTGCGATTTCCACACCACCAACCAGAACCGCTGTCTCGCCGCTTGCGAAAGCCTGCGCGCAAGCCTCGGAAGAAAGTCCATGCATGGCAGTTGGGATGAATGAATATAGCTCGAAGAATTCCTTCAATCCCGCGCTGGACTCAGGACTTGCAAACATCGGCTTGCGCCCATCCGCGCTGATAAAATCGCCGCCATTGGCACGCGCAAATGAAGATGCAATATGCGCCAGATCGGCATACGGATGCAAACTGGGAAAAGCCCAAGGTGTTATTCCGTGTTGACTCAAGATCTTGAACGACTCTCGCATCGCCTGTGGTGTAGCAAATGCTTTTTCAGGATCAAGCCCGGCACGCTCCAACAAGTCACGCCTGTAATAGAGAACGAAAATATAGATCGACCACGGGATCGCCCAAATCTCAGAATATTTTTCTGATTTAACCGAGCTCCATGCCGCAGGCAGGAATTGAGCTTCTCCGCCCATCGACTCGATCTCATTCGGTTGGAAGCGGCGCAACGCATCAAGCATGGACATGGTTGCGGTCCATGAAGAGCCGATCTGCGAAACATGCGGTCCTTTGCCTTCAAGCGCATCCATTAATAAGGTTTGCCAGGCTCGGTCCCAGCCAACCCGTTGTAATGAGATATGCACTGAAGAATCACTTTCAAACGGGCGCAATAATCCGCGCAAAGGTTGAAGATCTTCAGCCAGGTCTGCAATGGTTAGAAAATTAAGATCCATGCTTCATCCCCTCCATCGGCGTCGCTTTGAGAAGCAAGGCGCCCTTCATGTCGACTTGAATGAATGTATTATTCCCAATCACTTCACCGAGAATGCGGTCATCCACATAATTTTGAATCTGATATTTTTTCGTGTCGTCCAATCCGCGCAGCTGAATTTTTCCTGTAAAAATTTCATCCGTGTTTTGCACGAAGAAAGCGTAATAGATACTGTCATCTTTGCGAATGGTGTGAGTTTCAGGAAAGTCAAAAGCCATATCGTACAGGTTGAGATATTCACCGTCAGCCAGAGAATGCTGTGCAGAAATATCGAACCATTTCTTCCACAGGATTTCTTGATCTTCGGTCAGCGCCCAATATTCCTTGAGGCGGGTCTTTAGAGAATCATCCAACGGGTGGACAAATTTTGTTGCCAGCACCCCGCCCGTCCCGAAGCAGGATGCGAAGTCCACGCCTCCATCAGACAGTTCAACATGGTCCGCAAAAACAGCGGCGCGCGGTCCCATCAATCCTTTATAGAATTTAATCCGCTGACGAATCTGCGCACTGGAAGTTGGATCAGCTGTGACTGTTTGGTCTGTGGCGGGGATCAATGTGTGTGTGAGCGTTGTACCGCACGGACAAATTTGCGTCACTGCCTCAGGCTTAAGCTGGCGGCTGATCTCAAAAATCTGACGATACACTTCAGCGAATCCGCGCACCGATTCTTCGGGACTTTCATGCTGATGAGCCGGGTTATAACAAGCCGACATGCCATAAATATTATCGAGCTTGTGACCATCAAAGCCCCACTCGTTGATAAATTTACGAGTCAACGCGGCGGTATATTCACGTACTTCAGGCAAGCCGGAGCACAGCATTGCAAGTCCGCGATTGTTGCGTGCGATGGAACCATCAGCATTATGCACAAGCCAATCACTGTGATCCTGCAATATATGCGAAATCCCGTAAACTTGTTCATCCCATCCGCCGACGCCATCTTCAACGCATAACGGATACCACCATATCTGCGAAAGTCCGCCTGCGGCATGGATATTATCGTTCATTTGTTTAAGTTCATTCACGCCATTGGGAAATGTATCCTCACGCGGATTCCAATCTCCGTAGCGGTCAAACCAGCGGTCATCGAGAGTCAGCCAGTGAATTCCAAGCTCGCGCAGTTTTGGCAAAACACCAGTCACTTCAGAAGGACGCACATCAAACTCATAGCCCCACGAACACCATGCCGGAGCGAAATCTTCGTGATTGGGTTCGGGGGCTTTTAATCCCTGCAAAGCCATTACCTCACGATAAAGCTTCAACGGCTCAAAAAAATCGCCCTGATGAACAGAAAGCAAAACGCGCGGAGTTTGAAAAACATCACCAGCGTTCAAAGTCTGTTCGCGGCGATCTTCAAATGCAACTTTTATTTTTCCATTTTGCGCCGAGACAGGCATGTACCATAATTCCTGAGTCGGTTCGATGTGCGCGAGGCTTAATCCGCCGGCTTGATTCCAGAAATACACAATCGGAATTCCGCCGCCCTCTCCGTTTTGAATGTGACCGAGATAATTCTCACGTTCCAATTCAGGCGGCATTTTGAAAGCGAAATCATGTCCCCAATGAATCGCCGCACCTTGCATCGACCAGAGATCATTCGCCCAATTCGAATCCAATTCAAGCGCAGGCGCGGAAATGGAATTTAATTGAATCGGAGTGCTTCCAATGTTTTCAAAAGACCATTGCATCACAACACTGTCATTTAAATGTTCGTAAGAATCAATTGTCAATCGAAGCGCAAGGTCACCGCGCCGGCCTGTGAATTCAAATCTACGGCTAGCCCCAAAAACTGTAGTGATCGATTCTTCTTTTGAAGAATGAAAATCACCCGCTTCTCCATGTTCGCCAGAAAGAAAAATCTTGCCTTTTGCCAAACGGAATTTTCCCTGCCCGTTTATCTCAAAGGCAAAGTCATCCTGCACAGCAATCGAAAAATTATAGTTTACGATCACGCTTTCACATCCACGTTTAAAAGTTTGGCCGCATTTTTGTAATACACTTTTTCCAACACATCATCAGGCAGATACATACCATACGCATACCAGCGCCCCTGCCCCGGAACTTCGGAGGTGTTGTAATTGAAATATTCATCGTCTGTTTCAAGAAAGCGATAGCACAGCCGGTACGCATCCAGATCAGGACTCATATCCGAGCCGAACAAAACACGGTCTTGATATTGAATAAAAAACTTCCGCGCCGAGTAGGGCTGTCTTCCAAGTTCACCCAACCGCGCAGAAATATCAATGTAATAATTCGGGCACTCATCCAGCATTTTCCCCACCCAACTTAAATTCTCTCCATAGCAGCCCACATGCGCGCCAATAAATTTTGTGTTCGCATGCTGCTTCACCAGATTAAAAAATCCATTCATGATCTCCATGAACGAAGGGAAAGGCGGACTCGTAAATGCCCAGTCGGGATGTCCGCCAATTTCCTCCCAACGTTCGTTGGTTTCATCGATCGGGTCAAAGAACGCCACGGGGTCGGCCACGTGGATCATCACGGGAAATCCCAACTCACCCGCCATCTCCCAAATTGGAGAAAGGCGCGCATCGTCCACTTTGACCAATTGCCCTTTATGGTCTTTGACATGCAGCCCAAACGGTTTCCAGATCTTCAGTCCCTGCGCGCCCGCATCCTTCTGGACCTTGAGCCTGCCAGCCGCCCATTCAGGAAATCCGTCGCCCATGCTTTCCCACTTCGACCAATCCACACCGCCGAAAACTTGAAATCGTTCCGGCGCTTTTGCTTTGAAATAATCAAGATGATGATAAAGAATATCTTCGCCCCAGCCGCCATCCAGATCTATATAATGTACAACACCTGCTTCATCCAGCAGGTCTAATAATTCATTTAATGGCTTCCTGTCCCAGCCGCCGCCGAAAGGGTCGGCCAGATGATCGTGCGCGTCAATCACAGGAAACTTTGGCTTGTTGACCAGAGTCGTTTTTGTCACCAGCTTGGATCGGGGTTTGAAATCTTCCAGGTTCATAACTGCGAACACTCCATAAACTTGAATATAAATTTCACGCAAGAATTACATTGATATTCTGTTTCTTGATCGCTTTCACAAATTCCTTGTCCGCATCTTTATCCGTCACCAGAGTATGAATCTTTTCCACCGAGGCAAGAAACGCAGTGGCTACTCGATTTATTTTTGTATGATCTGCAACGATCACAACTTCACGCCCGATCCTGAGAATGGCGCGATCTGTCATTGTTTCCTGCAAATAATCATTGGTCAAGCCGTGCTCCAAACTGACGCCGCGCGCACCCATAAAGACCTTATCTGCACGCACTTCACTCAATGCTTGTTCTGTGATGTGCCCGATAAACGAAAGTTCTGTATTACGCAGCATTCCACCCAGAGAAACAACTGTAATTCCATCCAACCCGGCCAAAGTGTTTTAAGACGGGTAAAGAATTGGTGATGACAGTCAGGTTGCGGCGATTGCGTACATTACGAGCCACTTCAAGCACGGTCGTGCCGGAGCCAAGGAAAACTGTCTCGTTGTCAGCGATCAAAGCTGCGGCAGCACGTCCCACCCGCAGCTTTTCATCCGGCTGCTCAGTTTCGCGTTCAAGAATCGGCAGCTCTGGAGGCGCCTGCTCAACTGTGATGGCTCCGCCATGCACCCGTTGAAGTTTTCCCTGCTCAGAAAGCGTTTCCAGATCGCGCCGGGCCGTGGCTTCACTCACACCAAAATGATCGCAAATCTGCGAGACGGAAAGACGGCCTGTCTGCTCAAGCAAACGGGTCAATTTTTGTTGTCTTTCAAGGCTTGAAATCTCAATCATAAGCAATCACATCCAATCATATATAATCATTAGTATAATCATTTATGCGGGAAATGCAAGGGGGAATTTTTAGGGTTTTTCTGGGATTTAAGGAATGAATTAAATCGGATTTTTTACTCAGCAGGCATTTGGATAAGAAACAGGCTCGCATCTTTTCCAAACGCGAGCCTGTTTCTGTTTCTATGAAATTATCTTTGCTGATGCATCATTCCCGCTTACGCGGCCTGCGATGCAGAGACTCAAAACCCAAGAAGATCAACGTAAACGCAATGGACAATCCGCCGGTGAGCAACAAGAGGATGCGCCAGTCAATTGCCTGCCACCATGCAGTTTGTTGAGACTGGGCTTGTCCCTGTCCCTGTCCTTGCCCTTGTACAGTTCCCTGCCCGCCAGATGGCGTGGTGGTTGTTTGTATATTATTTCTCATCCACGGCGGACCACCTCCCCCGCCTTTGGCCGGCACGGCTACTTCAGGCGCAGTCGCTTCCCATTGACGAATGAAGCCTACAATGGCTTGAATTTCAGACTCAGTCATACGATCTCCCCAAACAGGCATGGCGGTGCCGGGCACGCCATTTGTGACGATCTGTTGAATGGCGAGATCGCTTGTGTCGGTTAAAAATAATTTAACGTTCAGCGCGGGCGCGCGCGGTGTGCCTTGTCCCTCGGGACCATGACAACGCGAACAGTTGGCTGCGAACAAATCTCCGCCCAATGCAATACTTTCTTCCGTCGTTGGGATGGGGACATTGGGTGCGGGCAAAATTTCTGCGGGCACTTCATCCCAGCGTTGAACGAGTGAAATCATGGAGGCAATTTCTTGTGTGGTGAGTGCATTGCTCCAACCGGCCATAAGTGTGCCGGCGCTGCCAAAGGTAACAGTTCGAGTTAATTCATCAGTTGTTTTTTCGCGCACAAGTGGATCATTCAAAGCAGGCGCGATGCCTGTGCCAAGTCCATCGGCACCGTGGCAGGCGACACAGTTGGCGGCGTAGATTGTGATGGCGTTTTGCAGAGTCAAGCCGTCGGGGAGATTCGCTACTTCGGCGAGCAGAGCAGGATCAGGGTCGGTCACGAACGGGACGAGCGGGGCAAGTCCCAGATTGACGACCCGGTCCCGGAGTCGCGTTCCAGTCGCCTGATTGAATTAATCCAACCAGTTCTGAAATTTGATAGTCGCTTAATGCGCCGCCATCTTCCTTGCTCCAGGCGGGCATGGCGGTATTGAAACGTCCGCGCGCGATGGTTTTTGTAAGGTCTTCATACGCCATAGTTTGCAGGGCGGAATTATTAAGCGCAGGAATTGCACCGATGCCTTCACCTGCCAACCCATGACAGACGGAGCAATTTTGGGCGTAGAGAGTCATCGCATCGTCAAGCTGGATTTGCAGAATTTGAGTTTGTGATTCCGCGATGCGCGTTGGTTCATTGAGCATGTAATACCCAAGCCCAAAGACGATGAGCTGCGTTGCCAGCAGACCGGCCAGAGTTTCAAAGAGTCGTGTACGATCTTGAGGGATGTTCATAGGATTTCCTCTTCAGACCTGACAGGTTTTATTGCGGAACTTTAATGAACATGTCAGGTCTTTTAGTATTTATGGATAGATAACCTGCGCGCTTTCAAAAGATTGGCGCTGCAGCAGATTGCCAGTGTCAACTTTGACCTGACCATCTTCAATGCTGACCCCGAACAAATCAAGCGGACGCGGGGCGGGCGGATTTTCGACTATGCCTTGCTGATCGAACTGCGAGTTGTGACAGGGACAAATAAATTTCTGCGCGGTTGAATCCCACGGGACGGTACAGCCGAGATGTGTGCAGCGATGATAGACGGCGAGAAAACCGCCATCTCCAAGCCGCACAATATAGAAGCGCCCGTTGGTAATATGCGTAACTGAATTAGGCGGAAAATCATCCACAAGACCGGCGTTGATCAGCGAGCCGAATTCGCCTTCGGTTAAGCGCGGTTGTAAATACGCAATGAAGATACCTGTGGTTTCAAGCAGAGCAAGTCCGCCGAAGAAGGCCCAGGCAATTTTTAGAAAGTCACGGCGGGTGACGGGGTGTTCGGAGGTTGTTTCAGACATAAGAACTCCAGTAGTTAGTTATCAGTAAACAGTGATCAGTGTGCAGCAACTGGCATATTCCACGGCCAGTAGAGCGCCATGCCTGGTCCGCGAAAGAAGATGCCGATGATGGTTAATACAACGAAAGCGGTGAAGAGAAAAGTGGCAATGAATAACACCCGTTCTTCGGTATCCGCGTGAAAAAACTTTACTGTCCATTCATCCAGCAAAATGAGCGGGACGAGGATGACTGCCATGGGGATGAGTCCGTTTGAGAGAAGGGTGTTCCAGGTTGGAAGCCAGAGACTCCAATTCAAAACGAATTCGTCGAGCAGAACCCAGATGGGTGTGATGACAAGTGCAATGCCCACTGCAAGAATGGCGAGTGAACGTCCGCGGTGGGAGCGGAAGTAAATGCCCACGCTGTTGAAGTTGATGTCAAAAAACGGCAGGAGGAAGATGCCGATAACGGCCAAACCCGGCAAAATGATCGCTCCGATCAGCGGGTGAAAGTGCAGCAATAATTCCTGCAAGCCCATGAAGTACCACGGCGCTTTGGCGGGGTTGGGAGAAATATCGGGGTTGGCGATGCCTTCAAGCGGAGCGGGCACAAGCATGGCAAACACTAAAAGCACAGCGAATGCCGCTAGTGCAAAGACCAACTCACGGCGGACGAGATGCGGGATCGTTGTCACGCGTTCAATTTTCTTCGTGCCGACAGTGATCGCCCAGAAGGCGAGTTGATCCCAAGGCAAAAGATAACCTGTGAAATTGGCGGCGACCACAAGCAAAAGCATGGCGACGCCGATCAGCCAGTTTAGTTCGCGCGGCGGGCGGTACGCGCCCGTGGCAAAGACTCTAATAAGATGAAGCACCGCAACCACGATAAGCAGATTGGCGCTCCAATGATGCAGATTGCGGACGAGTTCGCCAAACCAGACATTGGAATTAATTTCGAGAATATCAAGATAGGCTTGCGGCGCGGCGGGTGTGTAATTATTTTGCAAGACGACGCCTGTTAATCCCAACACTGCCATCAATAGAGCAGAGAGACCGCCCAGCCCCCAACTGTAGTTCCAGTTCATGGTGGAGGCGATGACTTTGGTGGGATGTAGATGCAGCACGAGGCTATCCACGACCATGCGCATACGCCCGCGGTCATCCACTGGCATGGCTTCGGGGACGAGCCGCTCACGTATACGATCGAGCATGGAGTCTTCTTTTTCGGGCGTAGATGATTCTTTGGTCATGGCTTCTCCTGAGTGATAAGAATATTGCCATTTGTATCAACCCAGTTTATTAACCAAAGAAAGAATTTATAAAGAGTTGATAAAGAATAGGTGTCACATATTTTGCACAACCTTATCTGTATATTTATTCAATCTTTACATTTGAGTTCTATCATGGGGGCAGAGTTACGAACAAAACCGTAACCAAAATTTGAAACCAACCAATAAAAAAAGAGGACATCATGTTCAAAACACTTAAAACCCTTCTGGCCGGAATTCTGGCTGCAGTCATAATCATCGCCATTGGAGCGAGCGTCTACACCGCGTTTGCCGCACCTGGTACAAATATCTTCTCCACGCAGTCACAGACCGCTGCCACAAATGGAAATGGAAATGGGAACGGCGGCAATGACGGAACAGGCACATCAGTGCTGGATATCCCCGCTTCTGACCTGAGCGCTGAAGAAGCTGCCGCCCTGCTTTTCATGCGTGAAGAAGAAAAACTCGCGCGCGATGTTTACAACGCACTTTACACAACTTGGGGACAACAGACCTTCACCAACATTGCTTCCAGTGAACAGATGCACATGGACGAGATCAAAGTCCTGTTGGATCGCTACGCGCTGACCGACCCCGCGCTTGCTCCTGGACAATTTACAGATCCTGCGCTTCAAGCTTTGTACACCCAACTGGTTGCCCAGGGCAATCTCTCCCTTGCAGACGCTTTGAAAGTCGGCGCAGCCATCGAAGAAATTGACATCCGCGACTTGCAAACCCGCATGGCTGAGACCGACAATGCCGATATTCAACAGGCTTATACCAATTTGATGAATGGCTCCTACAGTCACTTGAAAGCTTTCACGGGAACTTTGCTCACCCAAACAGGCGAAACTTATGTGCCGCAATATTTGACCGCTGAGCAATATCAAGCCATCATCTCCAGTGCTGGCAATGGACAGGGCAACAGTGGCGGCGGACAGGCAACTGGTGGACAAGGTCAGGGCGGACAGGGTCAAGGCGGACAAGGCGCTGGGCAGGCTTCTGCTACAGGCGGCGTGGCTCAAGCTGATTTGACAGCCGCAACCACAATCCACGGCACAGTTGTCAGCTTCGATCAAATGGGACTCAGCCTGACTCTTGACGACGGCTCCGCGTTCTACATCCAACTTGGAAACTCACGCTACAGCCAGTCCATCGGATTTGCCCCCGCAATTGGTGAAGGCGTCACGGTTTATGGTTTCCCTGGTGACCAGGGCGTATACAGCGCAATCACCGTCACACGCGACTCAACCGCACAGGTCTATGCCTTCCGCGATGCAACAACGGGTCAACCGCTTTGGTCGGGTGGTGGCAACGGCGGAGGCGGAAATGGTAATGGCGGAGGAAATCACTAATCTGAAGTGAGAAGTAAAAAGTGAGAAGTTCACTGACCAGACTTACTTCCAAATGACAAATAATGTGGATAACCATCGGTGAGGGTGGTTATCCATGTTTTATGTAAGGAGGCGGCAATGAAATTGCCCAAGTTCCAACTTTTTCGCAAGCGCAGTATTTGGGTGCGCAAGGTTTTACAAGTTTTATTTTTTCTTCTGATTGCCTTCATCAGCGTTAATCACACGCTTGTCAGGAACGGCGGCGGATTTGACTTTTTATCCAACGCCTCGCTTCATGCGCTGTGTCCCTTTGGCGGCGTGGAAACGATGGCGCAACTTTTGATGACAGGCACGTTGATTCAAAAAGTGCGTGCCTCATCCGTGATCCTGCTGGATTTAACGCTGCTTCTCTCCTGTTGCTTGGTCCTGTTTTCTGCGGCTGGGTCTGTCCACTGGGAACGATTCAAGAGTGGGTTGGCAAACTGGGGCGCAAATGGTTCGGCAACAAAATGTACAACCAACTCATCCCACGCAAACTTGACCGTGTTCTGCGCTACCTGCGCTATGGCGTTTTGGCCTGGGTGCTTTACGTCACTTTCGCCAGCGCAAGCCTTGTCTTTCAAAGTTACGACCCCTACTTTGCGCTGTTCAACTTTTGGACAGGCGAAGTCACCATCACCGCCCTGTTGATTTTGGAAAGTATTTTGCTCCTCAGCCTGCTGGTGGAACGCCCGTGGTGCAAGTACGCCTGTCCTTTTGGTGCGGTGTTGGGAATCAGCAACCTGTTCCGCATCTTCACCATTCGCCGTAATCAAGACACATGCAAGTTAAAAGGCGACGCCTGCTCCACACTTTGCCCGATGAATATTGAAATCAGCAAGCATACCGTCATCCGCGATCATCAATGTATCACCTGCATGGAATGTACTTCCGAGGCGTGCTGCCCCGCAAAGAATACGATCTATTTGGGATTGGGAGGCATGGAATGAGATTGAATTCAAGGTTGTAGCGATCATCGTGCTGGTCGTGATCTTTGGTGGAATCGCGCTGACCATGGGTCTCGGCTGGTGGCAGACTGGGGGAATGGGGCGCGGAAACGGCAATCATAACGGAAGTACAACCAACAGCCCATTTGAAGTAGCCGCATTATTTGTCCCCGTATCTTTTCCGCCCATTCAACGTCATATAGAATGAAAAGCCGTGATTCCAGAAAAAGAGCTATTAACGCAGGCAGGACAATTCGATACCCGCGCGCTGACTGAGATTTACGACCTCTACAGTCCGCGGCTGTATCGCTACGCCATGCGCCTGCTCGGCGATGACTGCGCAGCGGAAGACTGTGTATCTGAAACATTCAGCCGTTTTCTTAAAGCTCTGCAGGCAGGCAAAGGTCCGCGTGATTATTTGCAAGCCTATTTGTTTCTGCACGGCGCACAACCTTATTGTGGATCATTATCGCCGCGAAACCTCCACTGAAGAATTGACAGATAACCTGCCGAATACCGAAGATACCGAGAACGCTACCGAGCACAATCTGAGTCAGAATCGTGTACGAGAGGCATTGCACAAGCTGACCGAAGATCAACAGCAAGTGATTGCACTCAAATTTCTCGAAGGCTGGGAGAACGAAGATATCGCACGTGTATTAAACAAACCTGTTGGCGCAGTCAAATCCCTTCAACATCGCGCACTGGCTCGCTTGCAGAAAACTCTTTTAGAAGACGAGGTATGAATATGACTAAAGACAAAGAAATTGACCCGCGTCTCACGGCTTTACTGGATGAATTAAAACCCGCATCTGTGCGTGACCCTCAAACTGCTGCCCGCGCCCGAAGCAGATTCCTAGCCCAAGCCGTATCTGCAAGCGAAGAACAACGTCACAACTGGTGGACGACAATCTTTCAACAAAAGGAGAAATTTGCTATGAATCTGATCATGTCTGCCCTTGTTGTTCTTGGCCTGCTATTCGGAGGAAGCGCCACCGTTTCCGCCGCACAGGATGACCTCCCAACCCAACCGCTCTATCAGATCAAACTGGTAAGCGAAGATGCAAGCGTCTGGCTTGCGCCTGACCCCATTACAAAAATTGAAAAACTGATGGAGCAGGCACAAACACGCACCGAAGAAATGGCCGCATTAACTTCAGAAGGAATTACGCCGCCCACTGCATTACTCACCCGCACGCAGGATCGAATTCAACAGGCGCTGCAATTGACGGCAACACTTGACGATGCCTCAATGACAGCAACACTTGAACAAATCCGCGCAGACCTGCAAACACAGGAACAACTGATGCTTCATCTACAGGATGGAACCTGTGCCGAGTGCGATTCAATTTTGCAGCAAACGCATGAGATGTTGCAAATTCATTTGGAACAAATCGAAAGCGATATTGCCGACCCGTCAAATTTCCGTAACCAGTATCAACATCAAAATCAGCACCAAACTACACAGACTCCGCCGGCAGCCGACAGCCCAGTCACACCGCAAACATCCTGCACACCCGCGCTGGACGGCACTGGTCAACAAAATGGAAATAATGATCAACCAGCCAACACACCCATCCCGCAAAACAACGGGACAAATCAAAACAATAATGAAAATAGTAATATGAACGACAACGAGACTACCAACGGAAATGGGAATGGAAACAGGAATGATAACGACTCCGTTCCCGACTCTAGCGATCAGGGCGGAAAGCCCTAATAAAAAAATAGAACATCCTTCATGGATGTTCTATTTTTGCGGGGGAGGGTAATAAGTAAACTCAATAATGGATAAGGAGTATTTACCGCAAAGAGTGGCAGAATTTACTGGGATTCAAGAATATCCATTATCGCACACCAGTTTTTTCTTTAATTTCCTTCCCCTTCTGCAAAAGGCAGGGTGAAATAGAAAGTGCTGCCTTTATTTCTTCCCGCCGATTCCAGCCAGATTCGCCCGCCATGAACTTCAATAATTCTTTTTACAATCGCCAGCCCAATACCTGTGCCTTCATTATCAGAGCTCAAACGATTAAATAAACCAAATACACGCTCGTGATATTGCGCCTCAATCCCAACTCCATTATCTTTAACGAACAGAATGGGGTATCCACTATTGTTGTCAAAACCCGCAGCGCCGATCTGTATATGCGGCGCGGATTGTTCCCCCATAAATTTTACAGCATTAGTCACAAGGTTTTGAAGCACCTCCACGATCCGCGCACGATCACAGCAGACAATTGGCAGAGGATCCAGTATCTCAACCTGTATCGCATCAAGCATCAGAGGATTTAATACCAGGCTTAATGTTTCTTTTATGATCTCTGAAAACTCAATGTTCTCCAGAGGATTAATAATACGACCCACTCTTGAAAGTTCAAGCAGGTCACTCAAAAGGTTTTGCATTTTATCTGTGGCATTGATCACGCGCGCAAGGTCATTATCAAAACGGATCATATCGCCTTTTCTGGCATCTTCACGCAAGTATCCAACGAAGCCGCGAATCGTCACCAGCGGGGATTTTAAATCGTGCGAAACTGTATATGAGAACCGCTCCAGCTCCGCGTTTTTTGTCTCTAATTCCTTGATCAACCTGGAACGATCATCAAACAACCGCGCTGTTTCGATCGCGTTCGCGACCTGATCAGCCATTGTTTGTAGTGCGGTAATATCCGCCTCGGTAAATGCGGCAGCGCGGTCTGATTGAATGGTCATCGCACCAATGACATCACCGCGCGCCCTTAAAGGCAGGGCGAGTTCAGAGCGCGTAAGCGGCAAAATCGGATTCTTGAAATGTACCGCATCTTCACCCACATCCAGGGCAATACGCGCCTGATTATTTTTTACACACCAGCCGACCATGGATGAACTTGCAACTGGCAGCGAGTGCTGAAAATTCAACATAGTCTGCCCCATTTCTCCAGTGGCGGCACGCAAGACCACGATTTCATGTTTTTCATCCGCTAGAAAAATACCCACATAATAGTAATCAAAATGTGAACAGATCAACTCCACTACTTTCGAAAGCAAAACATCCAACTCCAAAATAGACGTGGCCGCGCGGCTCACCTCCCCGGCAGTCTGCAGCTGGATCGTGCGTCTGGTAAGCGCCTCTACAACATTGCGTTGAGCAGTTTCTGAATTCTTTCTCTGTGTAATATCAGTCCAGGCTCCCAGCCAGTATTGGGGTTGACCTTGTTCGTTACGTATCAGGCTGGCTTCATCCCGCACCCAAACCACCTGCTGGTCTTTGGAGATCAGGCGATACTCCATAAGGAATGGCTCGCCAGTTTCGGAAGTCCGATTATTTTCCAAAATCACATTTTCACGATCAGCAGGGTGAAGGATATCCATCCACAATAAAGGATTTACTAAAAATTCATCCTGAGAATATCCAATTATTTTAATTACCTGAGGACTGACATATGTTGTCAATGAGCCCAAAGAAGTGTCATTAATATAAGTAACCGTTGAGATGTTCTCCAGGAAAGAGCGGTACATCATTTCACTCGTGTTCGCACGTGAAATAGCGTTTCTGGTTGTATCCACAGCCGTTTTTTGCAGTAGAAGAATCACAAAAAAGAAAAAAGCGTAAATAAATAATCTGGACATGAGAGAGTATTCTTTAGCATCAGGCAAAAAATGATATGCATCGGCATAGATCATAAAACCGCCAAAGCCAACGCTAAGAAAGACCAGCCATAATCCAGTTCTAACCCCAAGGACAAGAGCACCGATAAGAATCACTGCTGCATACCCAAAAAAGATCGGTGCAGCTACTCCGGTCGCTGTGTATGCACCGAAAGAGACGATCAACCAGAGAAATGCGACAAAAATCAATCCAGCAAGGCGAAGTTTTCGACGGCGAATCAGCCAGAAGGTTAATAAACAAATCAGCGCGGCCGTCCCTGAGAAAAAAAGCCGCTCGCGCGATCAATTCATGAAAGACCAACAATGCCGATAAAATAAACATCCCGCTCAAAAAAAGAATGCCAATCACAAGTGAACGCAACAAACTTGCTGAAAGTTCTTTTTCTGAATCTCCAAGGATAAAATCAATGTAATTATCTTTCATTGGGTATGCCTGATTTTACTGTAAAACCATGTAATCACGTCAATTGGATAAGGCACAAAAAATCCAGGGTAAAAAACCAGGGCATTTTATCTTTGACCTTCACTTATAACGCAATTAAAGCAATGGCAGCCACCGCCAACAGTACACCAAACCATTGTGAGCGCGAGATGCGTTCCTTTAAAAAAATCCACGCCAGCAAAACAGTGACACTCGGATAAAGCGAAGCCAGAACCGCCGCAACATCCAACCGTCCCACGCGATTCGAGAGGATGAAAAACATGTTTCCAGTCACATCAAAAACGCTAATCATAAGCAGCAAATACCATTGCCGAAACGGCGGAGTCAACGGTTGGTGAATAAGATATGCAATAAAAACAAGAACAGCCACTGCAGAGAAACGCAAAATAAAGATCGGCCATAGTATTGATTCACCGCCTATGTCATGCATCAAAACAAAAAACATTCCGAACAAAATACCTGCAATTAATGGAAGCCGAACATTCACCCAATTAAGCTGCAACGAACTTCCTTCTTCACGGGCAATAAACCAGATCGCGATCAAAGCCAGCGCCATGCCTGCAAAAACAAAAACACCCGGCAACCCTTGCGTAAACATGCCAACCACAACGGGCAGCATTCCCGCCATCAAAGCCGAGACGGGTGCGGCAATACTCATTCTGCCTTCAGCGAATGAGCGGTACAACAATAAAATCCCCACCCCGCCGAACACACCACTCAACAACGAAAGCCACACTCCGCGCACAGACGGAAACGTGTCGCCGGACAACCAGGCGGCAGCCGCGATGATGGGCATTGCCAGAATATCAGACCAGATCACAACCGCATATGAGTTGACACGTCTGCTTGCAAAGCCGCCGGTAAAATCCGCTGCTCCATAGGTTAATGCAGAAAACAAACCAAACAAAATCGCGGTCACATTTTCCTCTTCTAGAAAATATAAAGATATTCACTCAATATGCTGTGTTTGTGTCTTTTCCATTGAAAATATCTTTGGCGCAGAGCCTTTCAAAGTCCCATGCCTTCATGTTCGCTGAATTATATACCGGCTCTGATAGTTTTCGGCATTTAGCAATTTTCTCTGCCGACAAGTCAAACTTTTGATGACAAATTGGACTTCCGAATTCAGACATGATTATATATAATATATAATCATGTCATTAACTGCTGAAAAAGAACTTACCCACAAACCTCTTAAAGAGGAAATCTTCGATGCACTGCACCGTCAGATCATCGCCGGAAAGTACTCACCCGGTGATTGGCTGCGTCAGGAGGATATCGCCAGCCAGATGGGCGTCAGTATGACTCCGGTGCGCGAGGCATTGGACCTGCTTGTTGCGGCCAGTCTTGCTGAACGTGTTCCTATCGCGGCGTGCGTGTGCGCGAAATGTCCACGCAGGATATTGTGGAAGCCTACGGTCTAAGGTTGATGCTCGAAGCGTTAACTGCCCGGGAGGCGGCAGTGCGTATTACACCCGAGCAGATTTCAGGCCTCGAAAAAATAATGGATGAGATGAAGAAGCATGTCAAATTAAATGAGATGCCTCAGGAGCGGCAGTTAAGCCGCGAGTTCCATTCATTGATCGCTGAGGCTTCAGGAAATAACCTGCTGATAAAAATGTATGCCGTTGTCACAAACGCATTCCCCGATTGGCTGCTTTATGAAGCAGTGTTCCGCAAACCCGAATTGCTTGCGAGCAGTGTGGCGCAAACCTATGAGGAACACTCAGCCATCGTGAACGCGCTCAAAAAAGGCGACGCAGACAAAGCCGCACAATCGTCCGTTGAACATGTTCTTGATTCAGGTAAATGGCTGGAAGAATATCTTGGCATTCCAGGGAATTTATTAAGAGAAAAAGAAGAGCAAGTGAACCACTTAGTAATAAAGAAATCAAAATAGGAGGCAGTATGTCAGAAGAACTATATAAAGAGATGGCTCAAAGTATTATCGATGGTGACTCGGATATCGCTACCGATCTCGCCAAAAAATCCATCGAGTTGAATATGCACCCGCTGGAGACGATCACAAAAGGATTCGTGATCGGAGTAAATTACATTGGCGATCAATTTGGTCTGGGCGAAGCGTTTCTGCCTGAACTGGTAATGGCCGGTGAAGCAATGAAAGCCGCAGTTGCCGTGCTCGAACCCGAATTGCTCAAACTTGGCGAAGCGCGCGAGATGATGGGAAAAGTGGTTCTTGCCACCGTCGAAGGTGACATCCACGAGATCGGCAAAACCCTTGTCGGCACCATGTTGAGCGCCTCCGGTTTTGAAGTCGTTGACCTCGGCGTGGATCAACCCGCTGACAAGATCATCGGCAAGGCGCTTGAGATCAACGCCGATATTATCGGCATGAGCGCGTTATTAACCACCACCATGGTACGTCAGCGCGAAGTGATCGAAGAATTGGACAAAGAAGGCTTGCGTCCGCGCATCAAAGTGATGGTTGGCGGCGCACCGATCACCCGCGACTGGGTGACCAAGATCAAAGCTGACGGGTACTCTGAAGATGCGATCGGTGCAGTCAAGATCGCCAAGGAACTGGTCGGCAAGGCAGATCAATAAACATAAAAGACATCAGAGAGAGAAGAGAGACATATGCCTCGGGAGGGCCTTATGTCTTCTAAAACGATCAAGACCATCAGCAATCCAAAACTAAAATTGGAAGTGCTGACAAAAGATGAAGTAAAACAAATTCACGAAGCGACTCTACAGATCATTGAAAAAGTCGGTGTGAGATTCCCGTCAAAACGCGCACTGGAAATTTGGGCAGCCAACGGCGCAGATGTGGATTATGAAAAGAAGATCGTGCGCGTCAAACCGCAGATCATCGAAGATGCGATCAAAAAAGCGCCGCCTGCGTACAAACTCGCAGCACGCGACCCGCAGCAGGATCTGCAGCTTGACGGAAACCATGTCAACCTTGGGACTGATGGCTGCGGCGTGGAAGTGATCGATATTAACACCGGCGAAAAGCGCACGTCATGTTTACAGGATGTGCGTGACATTGCCAGGGTTGCAGATGCGACTGAAGAGGTTGCATTCCACTGGGTTTCTGTCTCAGCACAAGATACACCCGCAGAAGCCCGCGGACTGCACGAACTGAAAGCTGTTTGGGAAAATTCCACCAAACACGTGCAGACCGAGTCCATTTACAACGTGGAAGAAGCAAAAGCTGCAATTGAAATGGCAGCATTGATCGTCGGCGGAAAAGATAAACTCCGCGAGCGGCCCGTACTTTCACTCATGCAGTGCACAGCTCCTCCGCTCGGACATGACGGCGGCAGCCTCGACGCAGCTCTCCTCGCCGCAGAAGTCGGCATCCCAACCGGATTTATGACAATGGCCGCCTGTGCTACAACAGGTCCCACCACCATGGCTGGCAATCTCGCAGTCGGCAACGCGGAAGTAATTGCCGGAACAGCCCTTTTACAACTTGCGTTCCCCGGTGCGCCTGTCTTTTATGCGGCAGCACAAACCGCATCAGACCTGCGCACAGGCGCATACACTGGCGGCGGACCGGAGGATTTTCTCTTTGGCGCAGCGACCAATGTGATGGCAGATTTCTACAACATTCCGCTTTCGATGGGCGCATTTGCCACAGGTGCAAAAGAACCAAACTGGCAGGCAGGCCTCGAAGGTGCAATGTCCAGTTTTATGGCGAGCATAGTCATGTCTGATATGCTGCTCGGGTGCGGATTCCTGCACGGCAGCCGCATCTGGTCATTCGCAGAGATGATGATGGACTGTGAAATATTCTCCATCGTTCACAAAATGATGGAGGGCATCGTCGTCAATGAAGAAACTCTTGCGCTTGATGTGATTGCCGCAGTCGGGCCGGGCAGTCACTATCTCGGGCAAAAGCACACCCGCAACCATATGCGTGAATTGTTCATGCCCAAATTCATGGATCGCCGCCCATATTCCGAGTGGGAAACCAAAAAAGACGACGCGCGTGATTGGGCAACAGCCAGGGCGCGCAAAACATTGAAAGAACATCAGCCAGACCCGCTGGACGAAAACATCAGCAAGGAAATGGAAAGAATTATCAAGTCGGTCGAAAAGTAATAAGGAAAAAAGTGATGAGTAACAAGTGACGAGATACGAGACTTGTTACTCATCACCCGTATTTCAATGCAGTTTCTCGCATCTCATTCTTTATTACCTATTCTCTAAAAAATCTTATTACTCGTTACTCGTATCTCATTAGAGGTGTCTTATGCAACCAAAGCTCACACTGTTAAGCGATGAGATCATCGCCCGTATTCTGGAAGAAGCGTATGAACTTCTTCTAAAGCCTGGCATCAAAGTCCAGAATGCTGAAGCGCGGGAATTGCTTGCCGCAGCCGGCGCAATCATTGACCCGAAAACTGACGTTGCACAGATTCCTGCATCACTCGTCCGCAAGGCGCTGGAGACCGTACCGCGCGAATTTTATCTCTATGATTATGATGGAAATCCCACCGTACACTACGGCGGTGACTCCGTCCATTTTGACCCGGGGTCATCAGGTATCACCATGCTCAATCCTGAAACACTTGAGCACGATACCACCGAAACAGAACATCTTATTCGTCTGCTAAAAGTTGCAGAACAACTTCCGCAATATGACGCGCAATCCACCGCCGTCATTTGTCACGACGTACCCAAAGATATTCAAGATTCATATCGCCTATATCTCGTTTTACTTCACTCAAAAAAACCGATCGTCACCGGCGCATTCACGAACAAGACCGTGCAGGAGATGATCGACATGCTGACAGTCTTCGCGGGTTCAGCACAAGCGGCCCGCGAAAAACCACGCGCCATCTTTGACGTGTGCCCCGCTCCGCCATTGATCTGGAGCAACTTCGGCGCCGGCAATTTGATCGCACTCGCCCGCGCCGGCGTGCCCGCGGAAATTGTCTCCGTGCCGCTTTCAGGCGCGGCGGCTCCCGTCACCATGCTTGGGACTGTCACACAGCACACAGCGGAATGTTTCGCGGGCATCGTCATTCATCAACTTGCGCACGCAGGTTCGCCCATCGTTTGGGGCGGCGCAGCCGCCATCTTCGACATGCGCAAAGGCGCAACACCGATGGGCGCGGTTGAAACCGCCATGCTTGATTGTTCATATGCGCAGGTTGCGAAAACTCTCAACATGCCGACGCACACCTATCTTGGCGCAACCGATTCAAAACTCGTCGATGCGCAAGCTGGTCTCGAAAGCGGAATCTCCGCGATGGTCGGCGCGCTGAGCGGCATCAATATGATCTCCGGCTCAGGCATGTTGGACTTCCTCGCCTGTCACAGCGCGGAAAAACTCGTCCTCGATGCCGAAGGCATTGCCATGGCAAAGCGCATGATCGGCGGCGTGAAGCTACACACTGACACACTTGCCACAGGTTTCTACGATGACAAGATCAACTTCAAAGGCGGCGACTTCCTCAAGCAGAAAGCCACCATGCAGCTCTTCCAAAAGGAGCAGCATCTTCCCAGCAGCGTCATTGACCGCGACTCGACTCGCGCCTGGAAAGCCGCCGGCTCACTGGACGCCTTCGGCAGATGCAAGATCCGCGTGACCGAATTACTCGCATCCTACAAGCGGCCTGAAATTGATCCTGCCCAGGAGCGCAGACTCTACGACTTCATGCTTGATCTCACAAAAAAAACCGGCGTAGACATATTGCCTTTGTTGGAACATTACCAACCCGCATAAATAAAAGACTGGGACTTCGGAAGTCAAAAAAGACTTCCGAAGTCCCTTACCTCACGCTCCTGCGGATTGGTAATCCTTATCAGGAATTTCTAATTCCTAATTTCCACACCACCCAGGAGGTGCATTATGCAACCGAAACTGTCCTTGCTCAACGATGACCTGATCTCACGCATCATCGCAGAGGCCTATCAACTGATGATCAAACCCGGCATCAAAGTGCAAAATGCCGAAGCGCGTCAACTGCTTGCCGAAGCCGGCGCACAAGTTGACGAAGAGACAATGATCGTCAGAATCCCCGAACAGATCGTTCTCAAAGCGCTGGAAACCGTCCCGCACGAGTTCTTCCTCTTTGACTACTACGGCAGCCCCACGGTCCAGTATGGAGGCGACGCGGTTCAATTTGACCCAGGCTCCTCAGGCGTCACCATCCTCGATCCCCTCACACTCGAACACAAAACCGCTGAAACCGCAGACTTGATCCGCATCATTAAAGTTGCAGAAAGCCTGCCGCAATATGACGCGCAATCCACGGCTATTGTTTGCCACGATGTACCCAAAGATTTGCATGACCTATATCGTTTATATCTGGTCATGTTGTATTCAAAGAAACCGATCGTCACAGGCGCATTCACAAACGCAACCGTGCATCACATGATCAATATGCTCGCCATCTTCGCCGGCGGACATGATAACTTGCGCGAACATCCACGCGCAGTTTTCGATGTATGCCCATCACCACCGCTGATCTGGTCAAACTTTGGCGCGGGCAACTTGATCACATTGGCACGAGCCGGCGTCCCCGCAGAGATCGTCTCCATGCCGCTGGCAGGTGCGGCTTCTCCAGTCACATTGCTTGGCTCGGTCACACAACACGCTGCAGAATGTTTATCGGGCATCACCATTCATCAACTGGCTCACGCAGGTTCACCGATCGTTTGGGGCGGCGCACCCGCCATCTTTGACATGCGCAAAGGCGGCACCCCATTCGGCGCAGTCGAAACCGCAATGATCGACTCATCCTATGCACAGGTTGGAAAATCACTTGGCCTGCCCACACACGCATATCTCGGTGCAACTGAAGCAAAAGTTTTGGATACACAAGCCGGCCTCGAAAGCGGAGTAGGTGCAATGATCGGCGCATTGAGCGGCATCAACATGATCTCCGGCTCAGGCATGTTGGACTCCCTCATTTGCCAAAGCCCTGAAAAATTAGTCACCGACGCAGAAGGCATCGCAATGGCGCAGCGCATGGTGCAAGGAATGAAGATTCACACCGAAACACTTGCCACAGCTTTTTATGAAGGTGTTAACTTTAAAGGCGGCGATTTTCTCAAACAACGGGTTACAATGCAACTCTTTCAAAAAGAACAGCACATGCCCGGCAAGGTCATCGACCGCGACTCAATGCGCGGCTGGAAAGAATCAGGTTCAATGGATACATTCGCTCGCGCAAAAATCCGCGTAAACGAAATTCTCGCATCCTATCGCCGCCCCGAGCTTGACCCCGCCAAAGAAAACGAACTCCACGCCTTCGTGCTCGACCTCGCCAGAAAAGCAGGCATCGAACACCTACCCATACTAGAGGATATGCAGCCCGCATAAACATGCTCACACTCTCCCAACTTCTGCGCGTCCCCCATGTTGACAGTACATTAAGATTTGACATCTCACCCGACGGGCAGAGGTTGGTTTTTGCCTGGAACAAAACAGGCCGTTGGGAATTATATGAAATGCCATTGGATAAAAAGAACGGATCAGACTCACCGCAGCTTGTTTCTCAAAAACAAGGAAGCAAATTCTCCCCGATCCATTCTCCCGATGGCACAATGCTCGCCTACGCATTAGATCTCGACGGCAGCGAGTCATATCACATCATTGTGCATGATCTCAGCACCCACATCAGCAGAGATCTCACACCTCAAATCGCCTACGCGCACCAACCAAATATCACCTGGTCGCCCGATGGAAAAGTACTGGCTGTGCTTTCTGACAAGCACGGACAGTTTGCTTTGCACCTGATCCATCTGGATGGTACACCCGGACGCATGATAAAAAATGTATTCCACCCCTGCTGGGATGCGAAGTGGTCACCCGATGGTCAGTGGATCGCGATCGAAGCTGAGTCAACTGCCAGCGACCGCAGCATTTATGTCATGCCTGTTAATCGTCCGCGCAAGGGCGTGAAAGTAAATACGGTGCAGCTTAAAGTAAATGGTCAACTCTTGAATGCACAGCAACCTGCATGGTCACCTGATTCTAAATTTTTGGCATTCTCCGGCGAGAACGGCGAATGGCACGATATTGGATTATTCAATGTCGAGTCAAAAGAAATTACATGGGTTAACGAATCAACTGGCGATGACACACAACCTGCATGGTCGCGGAGCGGAGAAATTATCGGTTGGGTGCATTCTGAAGGTGCAAAGACCAGCTTACAGCTTAAAGAAGGAAGCGATGTTATTCGCGAGAAAAAGATCGGGGATGGAGTCCATTACTTTCCGCAGTTCACTGATGATAGCGTTGTAATTCTATATGAAGATACGAGTCATCCGTGCGATTTGTGGAAGATAAATCTTAAAGATAATTCGATCAGGCAGTTAACAAATTCATTGCCCGATGACTTGCGCGACGCAGGGTTTATTCAGCCTGAAGAAGTTTGGTACACCAGCAAAGACGGGACGCAAGTGCCGGCCTTGTTATATCGTGCAAAAGATAGCACACGGGGAATTATCGACATTCACGGCGGACCGAACTGGCTGTATCAATTTTTATGGTCGCCGATGATGAGTCATCTGGCTTCACGCGGCTGGACGGTGCTTGCGCCCAATTATCGCGGGTCGACGGGCTATGGCAAAAAATGGCAGAACGCCAGCCGCTACGACATGGGCGGCGTGGACACCGATGATTGCGCGGCGGGCGTGAATTATTTAATTGAAAATAACTTGGCTGACAAAAACAAGATCGCCGTAACAGGCAGAAGCCACGGCGGTTTTCTAACGATGTCTTGCATGACAAGATACCCTGAATTGTTTGCGGTGGGTTCAGCAGTGGTTCCATTCTTAAACTGGATCAAATCACACAAAGACTCGCGTGAAGATTTGCAGCATTGGAATATTGAAAACATGGGCGATCCTGAAGACAATCATGACCGATGGGTTGAACTTTCACCTTATTTCTTTTTAGACAAAGTCAACGCGCCTGTGCAAATGATCTGCGGCGGAAACGATCCGCGCTGCCCGGCATCTGATTCGATCGATGCTCGTGATAAACTGGTTGAATTAGGCAAGGAAGTTGAGTTGTTGATTTACAAAGATGAAGGCCACGCTTTTTTAGATATTGAAAATGTGATCGACTCGGAAGAAAAGTGCGTGGAATTTATAGTGAAGAATATTTAAAACCAGAGATCAACAGCGATAAACAAAGATGTTTTTATTTTTATCTCCGTTGATCTCCGTTTATCATGGTGAA
Source organism: Candidatus Villigracilis proximus (assembly GCF_016717045.1). Taxonomy (NCBI): domain Bacteria; kingdom Bacillati; phylum Chloroflexota; class Anaerolineae; order Anaerolineales; family Candidatus Villigracilaceae; genus Candidatus Villigracilis; species Candidatus Villigracilis proximus. The sequence goes on from NZ_JADJUO010000007.1 coordinate 53,529, forward strand.
CATTTTATTTAGTCTTATCAAAGTGGAGTAGACATGGAACCGTTGAAGTTTCTTAGCGATGACGATATAAAAGCAATGCATGAAGCAACACTTCACATCATGAGTGAAGTGGGATTGATCTGGCCGCATAAGCCCAGCCTTGATATTTTGCTGGGCGCGGGCTGTACAATAAAAAATAATCGCGTTTGTATGCCGCCGCATTTGGTTGAAGATTGCATCGCAAAAGCCAACAAAAGACCCGTCATCCGCGGGCGCAACGGGCAGACCAATGAACTGGGCGGCGGCAATTTATATTTTCACAATCTGGGCGGCGCGCGTGATGTGTTCGATGCAAAGACCGGCACCCGCAGAATTGCAACCGATCAGGATGTGATCGATGCCACCCGCGTACTGGATGCCCTCCCCAATTGCCACACAGTCACCCCGTTCTTCACGCCACAGGATGTGCCCGGTGAATTAATGTCACTGTTCATGTACCGTCATTCCATTCCGCACACGGTCAAGCCTTTGCAGGGACCCGGCATTCAATTTGCAGAGGAAGTAAAGTATGCGGTTGAAATGGCACAAGTGATCGGCACGCCCGCCAATGAACTCACACTCTCCCTCTCCCCCGTCAGCCCGTTGACGATCCACGACCCCGCTGCTGCTGCGATTGTTGAAATGGCGAAGGCCGGTGTGATCTGCGCCAACCTGCCCGCGCCCACCGGCGGAGCCACATCGCCGATGACCATCACAGGCAGTCTTGTGCAGCAAAGCGCAGAAACGCTGGCGCTGCTCGTCCTCGCGCAAATCGTCAACCCCGGATGCGGTGTTGTATATTGCGGACGCCTCGGAATGCTGGAGCCGCGCACCGGATTAATTTGGGGCGGCGTGGAACTTGGCATGTCATCAGCCGCCACGGTTCAACTCGGACATTTTTACGGATTCAGTGTCAATGTATATGGGTTTTCAACGAACGCACATACCCTCGACGCCCAAAACGCATTCGAGCGCGGACTTAACGCATCGATCCCTGCTCTGGCCGGCGCAGACGAATTATCAGGCATCGGCGAAATGGAAGCGGGCGTAATGGGTTCATACGCTCAAATGGTTTTGGACAATGAACTTGTTGGCAGTATCATGCGCCAGCGAAAAGGTCTCTCAGCAGATGCTGCCCATCTTGCAGTGGACATCATCGAAAATGTGATGAATGGCACGCGCAACTTTTTAGGTCAGCGCCACACGCTGAATCATTTGAAAGCCGGCGAAATCGCACTGACAAAACTTGCCGAACGCAACTCATGGGAAACATGGGAAGATAAACTGGGCCGCAAACAAATGGCAGATTACGCCGCAGACGAAGCAGAAAGGATTCTGCGCGAACATCAGGTCCCGCCGCTGGAGCCTCAGCAGGAAAAAGAACTTGATAGAATTATGGCCGCTGCTGAAAAAGAAATGGTAAAGAAGAAATAAGGAGTTGATATGTCTGAAGTTGACGAAATTGCTGAAAAATTGAGAGCTGAAGGCGAAAAATTTGTCGGGATTTTCTCTGCATTAACTGACGAACAATGGCAAGCGGAAGTCTACACCGAAGGTACGACATGGACCATCCGCAATGTCCTTTCGCATTTTGTCACCTCTGAGCGCGGACTGGTGAAGCTGTTTGAGCAGATCCGTCTGGGAGGAAGCGGTGCCGCAGACGACTTCTCAATTGACCGGTACAATGAATCGCAGCAGGCGAAGACCAAAGACTTACCCGTTGCAGAATTGCTTGAGAAATACGAATCCACTCGCGCAGAAACAGTCACATGGGTTTCAGGATTAAAAGACTCAGAACTTGAGATGGTTGGTCGACATCCATTTCTCGAACAAACCACCCTGCGTGAAATGGTCAAGATGTTGTATATCCATAACCAAGTCCATTATCGTGATTTGAAGAAGGTATTGAAGTAGAAAGTTGGGAGTAAAACGTGAGAAGTGAAAAGTGAGAAGTAAACGCAAAATACACACCTCATTTCCGCTCTTCTCTTTTCATCCTTCATCCTTCATCTTTCATCCTTCATCCTTTTCCCCATCCTTCCCCACATGAACCTTCCTCCTTTCAAACTCGAACGTTATTTCGCCAAATATGAATTCAATACTGAATTCCTGCTGTGCTCCTCCGACTGTGAAGCCATGTCCATTGCGGATTTGCTTGCCTTCGAAGAAGGTGCAGCGGAGAAACTTCAAAATACATGGCTCGGCTATACCGAGTCGCAGGGCAGCCCTGCTTTACGAAAAGAGATCTGCAATATTTACACCACCATGCAGCCGGAAAACATCCTTGTCCACACCGGCGCGGGCGAAGCGATCTATCTTTTCATGCACGCCATGTTAAAAGATAATGACCACATCATCGTGCATTCGCCGCACTATCAATCCTTGAGTGAAGTTGCAAAGGGAATCGGTTGTCAGATCAGCCCATGGCTGGCGCGTGAAGAAAATGACTGGGCGCTTGACCTGAACGAACTCCGCCACCTCATGCGCACCACCACAAAAGCAGTCATCATCAACATGCCGAACAACCCAACCGGCTACCTCATGTCTCGCACGGACTTTGACGAACTGAATAAATTTGTGCAGGAGAAGAAGTTGCTTCTCTTCTCCGACGAAGTCTATCGCGAGTCAGAATACGACCCGGCAATTCGTCTGCCTGCCGCCTGTGACTATGGCGAGCACGCCGTTTCACTTGGCGTCACATCTAAAACCTATGGCCTCGCCGGTCTGCGCATTGGGTGGATCGCGACAAAAAATAAAAAAGTCTACGAGAACATGGCTTCCCTCAAAGACTACACCACCATCTGCAATTCCGCACCCAGCGAACTCCTTGCGGAAGTTGCCATGCGTCACCGCCAAAAACTCATTGACCGCAACCTCGGCATCATCAAAACCAACCTCGCCGTCGTTGATGATTTTTTTGCTGCTCACTCTTCGCTTTTCACCTGGGTCCGTCCACAGGCGGGTTCAATGGGATTCCCCAAACTCCTGAAAGGCGACATCGAAAAATTCTGCGATGACCTTGTCCGCAAGGCCGGCGTTTTACTTCTCCCAGGCACCATGTATGATGACTCAAGAAATCATTTCCGCTTAGGACTCGGCAGAAAGAATTTTCCGCAAGGCATTGAAAGATTGAATGAGTATTTAGGAAAAAAACAAGTGCATGACTCACCAATATTTTGTAAAATATGTAATTATTCATATTTTCCTTCTATAGCAGGTGAATCTGAACATCATGAAAAGTTTCACGAAAGTGCTGTAAAAGGCATTCAAATTAGAATATCAAAACTTGATCGTGTTATAGCGAAAAATAATGATTATCAATTAATAATCATTGACTCAAACTCTACTCTTCCGCAATTTAATCGTCTAAATAAAATTTCGAAATTTATAAGCGCCTCATTATTTCGTGATAATTTTACTTATCACGTCCGACTTCTTTTTCCTGTTGTACCTGAACATAAGTTTTTCCTGCTTTGCACCAAAAGTAGAATAATTGGCTACTTTGACATTAAGTTTTTCCCCAAAAAGCATAGATAAACCTGTGTGGTTGGTAAAGATGATTTGGCTAGCTGGTAATTATAGAAACAAAGGGCTTGCAAAATATATTATCGAATCCTCTTTGAGCATTCTCGAAACAGATTTATCATCTGTAGTCTGGGAAACTCCGTTCTCAAAATCGGGTTTAGAATTTATTAAATCCTTATGCCCAAATGGATATACTGTTAGCAACCAAAAATCGTAAATCCAAAATCGGAAATCGTAAATTGCTAAAACTCTCCCGTCCTCTCCACCTCCTTCTCGCCGCGTTGACATATACGCTCGGCGCGAGCATCCCTGCTTATCTCGGGAATTTTTTGCAGCCAACAATCTTTGCACTCGGACTCGCAGGTGTTCTCCTCGCACAACTCAGCATGTCATTGCTCGCCGAAGTTTTTCGTCCACACAATGAACCACTAATCGAGAATGAAACTCCGCAGCAAAAAGAGACTTTGCGCAACAACCTACTTTATATCTCAATCGCCGCATTAACCGTCACCGCATTTATCGTCTACCTTCTCTATCTCAACAAAGCCCTCGCGCTTTCCTCTTTCCTTTTTCTTCTTTCATCCTTCATCCTTATTCTCTCCTACGCCATCCCTCCCATCCGCCTGCTCAATCGCGGATTTGGCGAAGCAGCTCTCGCCGCACACATTGCCTACATCATTCCGTCCATCGGATTCCTTTTACAAGCCAAAGAAAATCATCGCCTATTGATCTTCATTCTCGTTCCGCTCACCGCATTGGCGCTCGCATATTTTCTCATTCTCAACTTTCAAACATTTTCAGATGACCAAAAATATCAGCGCGGAACATTTCTGCGCCTTCTCACTTGGGAACGCGCCGTACCGCTGCATCACAGCTTGATCGTCTTTACCTACAGCATCTTCGCCATCGCGCCCATACTCGGCTTCTCCGTTCTCTGGCCCGCCTTGCTCACCCTGCCCTTCGCCATTTTACAAATCGTTCTCCTGCGCAATATCTCACTTGGCGGCAAACCAAACTGGACTCTACTCACCACCACCGCCCTCGCTGTCTTTGGACTGACCACCTATTTCTTAACTCTTACTTTTTGGATTAGATAACCGTGCCCGAATTTTTGACTCTCCTCCCGCCCGACCAAGCCCGCGACGAATTACTCGCGCATCTCCCTCCGCCGACAATTGGCTCTGAATCTGTAGAAGTTATCCACGCTCTCGGCCGCTTCACCGCATCTGACGTATTTGCGCCGCACCCGTTACCAGATTTCCCCCGCACCACCGTGGACGGTTACGCCGTCCGCGCCAAAGATACCTTCGGCGCAAGTGACTCACTCCCCGCGTACTTAACCTTGATTGGGGAAGTTCCAATGGGAGATACACCAACCTTTGAAATAAGCGCTGGCCAATGCGCCCTGATCCACACCGGCGGCATGCTCCCCAAAGGCGCAGATGCTGCCGTGATGATCGAATACACACAGATAGTCCGTAAGGGCGACCTTGATGGTCGCCCAGATTCAACAGAAACAACAAGGGCAGGGACAAGCCCTGCCCCTACGGAATCTGAAATCGAAATCTTTAAATCTGTAGCAGACGGTGAAAACGTGATCCGCATCGGTGAAGATGTGGCCGAGAATCAATTAGTGATTCCCGCCGGCACACAGATCCGTCCCGCAGAAATTGGCGGATTAATGGCACTTGGATTCACATCCATCAACATTGCAAAGAAACCGCGCGTTGGATTAATCTCAACCGGCGATGAAGTCATTAATCCAAATCAAGCACCGCGCCCCGGACAAGTCCGCGATATCAACTCGTATACCCTCGGCGCGCTCGTCGAAAAAAGCGGCGGGGAGGCAATCCGCTATGGGATTTTTAGCGACCAGTTTTCAGTGTTGAAAGAAGCGGCGGCGCAGGCGTTATCCGCATGTGACGTGCTGATCATCACCGCAGGCTCATCCGCATCCACCAGAGACATGACAGCAGATGTCATCCGCACACTTGGTGAACCCGGCGTGTTGGTGCATGGAATTAATACAAGACCCGGCAAGCCAACGATCCTCGGCGTGTGCAACGGCAAAGCAGTGATCGGCCTGCCGGGCAACCCCGTCAGCGCATTGGTGAATGGATATTTATTTGTTGTGCCGGTCATTGAAAAATTATTGGGCGCACTGCCAAAACCAAAAGCAACAATCATGGCAAAATTGACAGTCAACCTTCCATCGCAAGCTGGCCGCGAAGATTGGTGGCCGGTGAAATTAAATCAAGTGGAAAGTGGGAAGTGGAACGCCGAACCGATATTTGGGAAATCAAATTTAATTTTCACACTTGCATCTGCTGACGGCTTGCTGCGCATTCACCCCGATGCCACTGGATTAAGCGCGGGCGAAATGACAGAAGTTGTTTTGATATAGACGGGGATCCAATAATCTCTTTCCTTTTTATGCCTTTGCAACGAAATAAATGTTCGCCTGTTATATAATTCGTTATCTATTTTCAAGGATAACCTTATGAGTTTCGAATACTCCCCATACATCCTCTCCCTCGTCATCGCCGCATTGATTTCGGGCTGGGCTTTATTTTATATATGGCCGCATCGTAAAACAAAATCCATCTTGATGCTTGTTCTTTTGGCGGCAGGTGTTGCGGCATGGAGCACAGGACATGCGCTGGAAATTGCCGGCGCTGACCTTGCAACAAAATTATTCTGGGGGAAGTTTCAATACCTTGGAATTGCAACAATTCCAGTGGCATGGTTATTTTTTGCACTTACCTATACCAACCCATCCCATCAATTTATGCGCCGCACTGTGGCGTGGCTAAGCGTTATTCCTCTCGTTACCCTTGTGCTGACATTTACAACCGAGTTACACGGGTTGGTCTGGACAGAGTTCAGGATTATTCGAGAAGGTGATTTTTCGGCTCTTCAATTGTCGCATGGACTATGGTTCTGGGTGTACTGGGGATATTCCCAGCTTTTACTGCTGGCCGGAACAACCATCATGGTGCGTTCACTGGTCCGGGCACGCGGCGCATTCCGTGGACAGAGAATACTATTCTTTATTGCCGTACTCGCCCCGTGGATCGGCAACGCCCTCTATGTAACCGGAAATAGTCCAATCGCATATCTAGACCTGACTCCGTTCGCATTTACGATTAGTGTTGCAGCTCTGGTATGGGCGATCTTTGGTTTTCGCTTAATGGATATCGCACCCATGGCGCGCGACCGTGTGGTAGATTCGATGCGTGAGGGGATGATCGTGCTTGATGTAAAAGGAAACGTAATAGACATCAACAATGCCGCACGCGCATGATCGGAGTTCCCGTTGCGAACGCCATCGGAAAAACAGCAGGGGATATTTTTTCTCCCTGGGCGCATTTGATGGAGCGCTTCCGCAATGTGACGGATGCAAGAGATGAAATATCGGTGGGAGAGGGAGATGCCGAACGTCGCTATGAAGTGCGTCTTTCTCCGCTGCAAGATCAACAGGATCAACTTGTTGGGCGCGTTATTCTGCTGCGCGTCATGGACGAGGACGAAATACCTCAGCCAAGGTTTGCCGTGCGCGAACCTGTTCCAACTCCACTGACGAGCGGAACGCCGGAAAGTTCTTCAACCCGTGAGGATAAATCTAAAAACAAAATATGGAATGCGATTCTTAATTTCTTTTCCCCGCCGCACAGAGATGACCTGCTCATTGGCACGGATATTAATCCGAGTTGGGCGCGCACCATAGAACGCGTTTTTACGGTCATGCTGCGGGTCGTGGCGGTCATCGGCACGGTTTCGGTGGTATTGTCTCTGCCCTCTGTAAGCGGACTTTTCATTTACACCTTAACCATCATCAGTGTCGTGGTGATCTTCTGGGTACTGGCTTTATGGCGCACACCCCCGCTTCGCATTCGCACCACAGCATTTATTTTAACCATCTTTGGGCTGGCTTTTATTGAACTTTTCAACTTTGGCTATTCAGTGGAAGCCTTTACTTATTTTATTTCGATCGTTGTTTTGGGTGTATTGCTTGAAGGCCTGAGCGGCGGCCTGCGGACATTGTTCGTATCGCTGGTTACTCTTTCCATTTTTGGTTTTTTAATCCTGTCCGGCATGCATCGTCCAGTGGGGATCGGCGGATATATCCTTCCCGACAGTATCGCGGGCGCAATATCCAGTATCACCACCTACATGGCTGCTGCGACGGCGCTGGTGATATCCATTAACGCATTAATGCGCAATCTTAACCTTGCATGGCAAAAGGAAACCCAAACTCTTAACCTTTTACAGCAGGAACACGACCTGCTTGAACAACGCGTAGAGGAACGCACTCATGATCTTGCTGAAGCCCGCGATCAGGCGGTTACCATAAGCAGACAAATGAGAAAGTACTACCGCGCCATTGAACAAAGCGGCAATACGATCGTGATCACCGACGCAAATGGAAATATTGAATACGTCAATCCGAAATTTGAACAGTCCACCGGGTATTCAATTGCGGAAGCAATGGGAAACAACTCGCGCATTCTCCAATCAGGCAAACAGCCAGCCGAACATTACAAGCGATTATGGCAGACCATCTCAGCCGGGAATATCTGGAACGGCGAATTTCTTAATAAACGCAAGGATGGCACTTTATATTGGGAGTCTGCCACGATCGCCCCGGTATTGGATCAGGACGGCGTGATCACCAATTATGTCGCTGTGAAAGAAGATATTACAGCCCGCAGACAGGTGGAAGAGCAATTACAAAAACTTTCCCAGGCCGTGGAACAAAGCGGAAATACCGTCATCGTAATGGATAAAAATGGACTGATCGAATACGTCAACCCCAAATTTAGCGAAGTGACCGGCTACTCTTCAGAGGAAGCACTCGGGAAATCCCCAATTGCACTGATGAATGGCATCGGAACCACGTCTGATTTCAGTCAGGACGAGTGGTGGTTGACCGTCACAGATGGGCGGATATGGCATGGAGAATTCGAAAATCATCGCAAGAACGGCTCCGTGTTTTGGGAATCTGCCACGATCGCCCCGGTCCTTAATCGCGACGGCGATGTGATCAACTTCGTTGAGATCAAACAGGATATTACCGAACAAAAGATTTTGCAGAATCAGTTACAAAAACAAAACGACTACCTTTCCATTTTGCATCAAATCACACTCGACCTGCTCAACCGGCGCGAGATCAATGACCTTCTGCAAGTCATCGTAGACCGCTCCGCCATTCTGTTGGACGCCCCATACAGCAAACTGCTACTGGAACAGGATGGCGATCTGGTTGTGGAAGCATTCACAGGCGACCAGGTCGACATAAAAGGCGAACGGTCCCCGCGTGATCCTTCAAGACTCTCATGGCAGGCATTTAATTCACACCAACCCATCGTGCTGGAAGACTATCATTCCTGGAAAGATAGACGCCAGGAGTACGATGCCCTCACACTTTATGCTGCGGCTGAAATTCCCGTCATGGCCGGAGACCGCTGCCTGGGCGTGCTTGCCCTGGCACGCACCGAACCCGGCTACGCATTTACCGCCGAGCAAATTGAAACTGGAATTTTATTTGTGCGGCTCGTTGCACTGGTACTGGATAATGCCAACCTGTACGACTCTGCCGTAAAGGAGATCACTGAACGCAAGCGCACCGAAGTCCTCTTGCAGGAAAGTGAAGCACGCTTCCGTCAGATCGTGGAAAACGCCAGCGACATTATTTATCGCGCTGACACATCCGGGCGTTTTACATACGCCAACCCCTCCGCACTGCACATGATGGGATATACCCATGAAGCGGAAGTGCTGGGTAAACATTATCTCGAACTCACCACACCCGAATCACGCCATAAATTAAAACGAACCTACGACCATCAATTCATTAGCAAAACGAAAAACACCTATTACGAATTTCCCGCAGTAACCACAGACGGTCATATCGTATGGGTCGGACAAAACGTGCAACTCATCATGGATGGAGAACAGATCATCGGCTTCCAGGCAGTGGCGCGCAACATCACACAGCTCAAACAGGCGCAAGAGTCGCTTGCCCTTTCACGCGATCAGGCGCTGGATGCCAGCCGCTTCAAGAGTCAATTGCTATCAAGAGTCAGCCACGAACTCCGCACCCCGCTCAATGGGATTTTGGGGTATGCTGAACTGCTTCAATTCAAGGCGTTCGGCCCTCTCACCGAAGAGCAGCTCAACGCCGTTAACAACATTATTGAAAGCACCGATTATCTCACCGTCATCGTCAACGACCTGCTGGACGAATCACAGATCGAATCCAAATCCATCAGCCTATATAATGAATACTTCAACCCTGTGGATCTGCTTGAAAAAACAAAGAACACCATGTCCACCCTCGCAGATAAAAAAGGACTCGCCTTCCACGTTGAGATTGACCCCGAACTGCCCAGTGAACTATACGGCGATCTCAATCGTTTACAGCAAGTCCTTATCAACCTCGAAGGCAACGCCATCAAATTCACAAAAGCAGGTGAAATCAGAGTCAGCCTTAAACGCCCCACACCCGCGCAATGGTCGATCGAAGTTCGCGATACGGGCACGGGCATTTCCGTGGAAGATCAGCAAACCATATTTGAACCCTTCCGTCAGGTAAGCAATTCGATCACCCGTGAAAATCGCGGCTCCGGCCTCGGACTCGCCATCACAAAACAACTCATTGAATTAATGGGTGGAAAGATCAGCCTTGAAAGTCAACTTGGGGTAGGAAGTCTATTCATAGTCACCCTGCCCATCCTAAACGCCCCCGGAGAATAGCATGACACAACCCTACGCCCTGGTTATTGAAGACGACCCCAAACTCGGAATAATCTACCAAACCGCCCTGCAGCAAGCTGGATACGAAACCGACCTCGACGAAAATGGAAATCGCTACCGCGCACTTCTGGACGCCCGTCAGCCTGATCTTGTTATTCTCGATCTTCATCTCCCTTTTGCCTTTGGCGGCGACGTTCTGGATGTGATCCACGCCAAATACCCAAACACCATCATCGCAGTGGTCACCGCAGACTTCATCAAAGCAAAAACACTAAGCGGAAAAGCCAACCATATTCTTGTAAAACCCGTTAGCGTTGCCAGTTTATTAAGACTTGCCGAATCGATAAAAAACGAATCCTAAGACCACACTGCCGCTAAACACATTGCTCAGTTAGAATCAGAATGAAGTAAATAAACCAGGGATTTTTTGGCCTTTTATTTATTTACTTCATTTATCCTTAATCCTTAAAAGGTATTCCATGCTTCTTGAACTCTTCAATAAACCTGTTGGTTTCTTTTTACTTGCAATGGCGATCATTCTCATCACGCCGCTGCTCTCCGAAAGATTAAGGCTGCCCGGCATCATCGGAATCATCATCGGCGGCATGCTGATCGGCCCGCATGGATTTGGACTCATGGCCGACGGCGACCGCATCGAATTTCTCGCCACCATCGGCCTTGTTTATCTCATGTTCAGCGCCGGCCTCGAAGTGGACATTAATCAGTTCATGCGAGTCCGCACGCGGGCGCTGGTTTTTGGAATCATCACATTCACATTTCCACAACTGATGGGCATGGGGCTTGGCTACATCCTCGGCCTCGACCTGCTGGGCATGATTCTGCTTGGTTCGGCATTTGCCTCGCACACATTGATCGCATTTCCCATTCTCACAAAACTTGGTGTCACTCGTAATGAAGCCATTGCAGTTACCATCGGCGCAACCGTACTGACAGACATCGGCGCGTTCATTGTTTTGGCAGTTGTGCTCGGGGCAAAATCAGGCGGCGGATTTACATTCGGCTATTTTGCACAATTGCTAATCATGCTCGCCATCTTTACTGCGGTTATCATCTTCGGCTTGCCGCGCCTTGGAAAATTTATTTTTCAAAAACTCACCGGCCGCGCCGTCGAATTTCAATTCGTGATCGTTGTCCTTTTTGTATCTGCCTTTCTTGCTGAATTGATCGGCGTGCATGAAGTAGTTGGCGCCTTTCTTGCAGGGCTGGCCGTTAACTCCATGCTTCCGCGCCACAGCCCGGTCACCGGTCACGTGCTGTTCATCGGCGAATCATTTTTCATTCCCGTCTTCCTGCTCTACAGCGGACTCATCACCGACCCGCTGACCTTCCTCAAAAGCCCGCAGACCATCATCGTCGCCATCGGCGTCACCATCGTCGCGTACGTCTCCAAGCTCCTCGCTGCCTGGGTCACCGCCAAAATTTACAAATACACCAAATCCGAATTCTGGACCGTCTACGGCCTCTCACACGCGCAAGCCGCAGTCACTATCCCAACACTTGTCATCGGTTTGGAAACTGGACTTTTCGACTCGACCCTTTTCAATGCCGCCATCCTGATGATTCTCCTCACTTCAATTACATCTCCCTTAATCGTCCAGCGCTTCGCTCCTGACCTGCAAATTGTTGAAGAAGACGATAAGCCTTTGCCGCTCTTTGGCAGAGTGCTGGTGCCCGTGTCCGAACAGAAACAATCCGAGGGACTGATCACACTCGCAATTCTGCTGGCACATACCTCCCATGGGAAAGTACTCGCGGTGAGCGTTGCCAAAGATCTGGGACCCAATAAAGACAGCAGTCTATACAGTCACAAAGACCTGCTCGGACGAGTCACCGAATCTTTGAACGACCCTGAAACCGAGATCGAACTCATTCCACGCATGGCCGCATCGCATGCGCAAGGCATCCTGCACACTGCGCAGGAGAAGAATGCAACACGTATCGTCATGGGCTGGCGCGGCAAGCGGACGTTGCGTGAAAACGTGCTCGGCTCCGTTTTAGATGAAGTCATTTGGGGTTCAGATACGCCGGTCCTGATCGGCAAACTCGAACTGCCATTGAACAGTATGCAAAAGGTTGTATTTATTGTCCCCGCGAAAACTGTCCCGCCGATCATTTTGCGGCGCATGTTACAGGCTAATATTATTTTAGCAAAAGCCTTGAATGTGCCATTAGTCATCCGCGCGGATTCGAGTTACATGCAAACCTTTGAAGCCCTGCTCGCCACAGCAAACTCCGACCACTCCATTGAGATCGAAGTGCTGAAAGATCATCTCAAACCTGAAAACCTCGAGCACGAATCGATCAGCAGTTTTCTTGTACTACCCGGTTTCGGTTCCCGCAAACGCGTAGTGGACACACTGGGAAATATTCCCGAACAATTAGCAAAATCATTCGACGGCAACCTCGCCGTCCTGCATTTCGATAAGTAGCCAATAAAATATTAAATAAAAAATGCAAAGGCGATAAGAGTCTTTGCATTTTTTATTTAACGATTATTTCAAAACAGAATCAAAGAAAGCGATCGTTCTTTGCATGGCAGTTGAGAAGTTTCCAGAAATGTTATGGTTGTCGCCTTCATATGTATATAAGTCGGCAATTTGGCCTGCGTTGCGGGCCTGCTCGGCCAGGCGGAGCGAAAATGCCAAAGGGACGTCTTCATCTTCGGTTCCGTGGTGCAGCTCCAACGGTCCAGAAAGATCCGCGAGATATGATGTGGCAGAGACAGAGTCCCAAAACGCGGAGTTATCTTCGGGCGAGCCGTATGCTTCGATCCATCCTGTGCGCCAGCCCACACCGCGCGAACTCGGCGATGGCGTGAACGAAACCCGTGCGCCGCCAGTTGTAAAGCAAGTCAGTATAGGAAGCGACCACGCCCGCCCAGATCACGCCGACTTTTACATCCTTCGAAATGACCATTGTGCGCAATGTGAGATAACCGCCCATTGAATGTCCCCACATTCCGATCTTATCGGGATTCACTTCGGGCAATTGTTGAATGGACGAAACCGCATTGAGCACATCAATTTGATAACCGGGGTGACCATACGCACCGGTTGCTTCGCCTTCTGATGCATCATGTCCGCGATAATCAATGCGAAAAACAACATATCCCGAGCGCGCAATTTCATCGACATAGGCAATATATCTTTCGGTTGTTTTATACACATCGGGCGGAATATATCCATGATTGAAAACGATCGCCGGCCAGCCGCCTTCAGGCATTTCACCTTCGGGAACGGTAAGTAACGCATATATCTTTAATCCCTCTGAAAGATAATATGAATAATACCGGCGATAATTTGCGCCTTTATCCAACTCTTTAACGATCGTGATCTCACTGCCGGGATACTCCCCCGCCCGCATGGCGACAATACTCATCGGGTGCGGAATGGGAGTTGCCGTTGGAGGCGGCGTCATTGTAAAAGTAGAAGTCGGGATCAACGTCTCTGTTGCAGCTGTCGTTTCAGTAAAAGCGACCGGGGTACTCGCGGGCAGAGTCGCTTGTACGGTGCAGGCGGTAATAAAAACAATAACGATCATCAAAACCAATAAAAGTTTTTTCATCTCGGAGCTCCTTATCGATTAAGAAAACAGCAGGAGACAGTTTATTACCGCCTCCTGCTGTTTATTTATCTTCTACTTATTTACATTATCAACGAAGCGGACTAAAGTCCGCACTCCAAACCACCTTTTTACTTATTACTCTTTACTTTGCCCCGCTTCTGCCTCGCGCAATTTCTCTGTAGCACGGAAATATTTCAGATAGCGCATTGAGTTTGCATCTTTACCCAAAAGCAAATCGGTTGCACGAATCGAACTGCCTAATTTAATCGGATCAGTGATCGAGCACGTAACGCCCGCTTGAATCGCCAATGAAAGAAAAGAGCTGTTCACCGAGTGACGGTCGGGCAAGCCGAACGAAACATTGCTCGCACCGAGACTCATATTCACGCCGTATTCTTTTCTAATTAATTCGATCGCTTTCAAGGTCACCGTTGCGGCCATGCTGTTATGACCGACCGTCATCACCAGCGGATCGATGATCACATCTTCAATCGGGATTCCCATCTTCGCGGCACGTTCAATAATATGACCTGCAACCTTAAGGCGATCTTCCGCTGTGGCTGGGATTCCATCTTCGCCAATTGTCAGCCCGAGGACTGCCGCGCCTCTTTCTTTAACGAGCGGCAGGACACTCGCCAATTGTTTTTCCTCCCCGTTGACAGAGTTAATCAGCGGTTTCCCCGGCGCGACCTTTAATCCCGCTTCGAGGATCTTCGGATCGTTCGAGTCAATACACAAAGGCACATCCACCGCAGATTTAACAGCCTCGACCACAATTGGCATGATCTCCACTTCTTCAATTTGCGGATGACCAACGTTGACATCCAAAACATCCGCGCCCCAGGCGACCTGTCTCTTCGCGAGTTGGATGACATACTCCATATTGCCATCCACCAGAGCCTGCCCCAGCTTCTTCATGCCTGTTGGATTGATCTTCTCTCCGATGATGACAAATGGTTTATCAATGCCAATGACAACTTCCTTACTGCCCGACTTTAGAATTGTATGCATGTGCCCTCCGAATAAAAAAAGATTAAACACAAAGGACACGAAGTACACAAAGTGGAAAGGTTTTGGTTTTCCTTCGTTACCTTTGTGTACTTCGTGTTTAAACCGCTCTTACATCTTCAAGAATCTCAACGTAGTCTCAACCAACACCGCCGTACCAATTGGCAAAGCGCGCTCATCCAAATCAAATTTGGGGTGATGAAGTTCATAAATTTCACGTCCGGGGATCATCGTGCCAATCGTGTACATTGCGCCGGGTGCATTCTTGAGAAATTCAGGAAAATCCTCCGCGCCCAGTGTTTTTTCCATCTCATGTACATTGTCATTGCCGAGCAGTTCTTTGCCAACTTCCTCGATCACTTTGGATACAAACTTATCATTGATCAAAGGCAGTCCGCCGAAATCAAATTTCAATTCGTAATTACCGCCGAGCGCTTTTGTAATTTCAAAGGCACGTTTTACTTCTTCACGGATTTGTTTTTGCACTTCCAGTGAAGTGAAGCGCAGCGTGCCTTTCATCTCAACTTTTTCAGGGATCACATTCTCTGCAAATCCGCCGTTGACCACACCAATACTGACCGCCGCCGGTTCAAACGGATCGAGCCTGCGTGAGACGATTGCATTCAAAGCAATGATGACATGCGCCAGCAATGAGAACGGATCAACCGTAGTGTGCGGATACGCGCCGTGCCCGCCTTTGCCAATGATCGTGGCGAAGAAAGTATCCACACCGCCGCCGCTCGGACCTTCGTTGATCGCAATCGTCCCAACCGGGCTGGTCGGGTCAACATGCTGAGCGATGACATAGTCCACACCTACGACTGCGCCTTCACGCTCCATACGCTGTGCGCCGCTCAAGCCTTCGTCGTCTGCTGTTTCTTCTGAAGGTTGAAAAAGAAAGCGGACACGGCCATTCAGTTTTTCTTTGGAAAGCAAATGCGCCGCACCCAACGCCATGGCCGTATGTGAGTCATGTCCGCAGGCGTGCATTTTGCCGGAGTTTTGAGAGACATAATCGGTTTCATTCTGTTCAAGGATCGGGAGCGCATCCATATCCGCGCGGATCGCCACCAGCTTGCCACCTTCGCCGATCTCAGCCACAACACCGGTCTTCCCGACTCCGCGTTTCACGCGATAGCCCATCTTCTCCAATTCATCCGCAACGATCCCCGCTGTGCGATGGACGTCAAACCCCGTCTCAGGGTGCATGTGAAAATCACGTCGCCATTCGATCAATTCTTCTGAAATTGCATGTGCCTGTTTTAGCATTTTCTCTCCGTTGTTTTTCTTAAGTCAACTGTTGTAAACCACAAAGTCACCAAGACACTAAGTCACTAAGTTTTTTTCCTTCGAGTCTCTGAGGCTTCGTGTCTTGGTGGCAAAAAAGGACTTTTGCAAAAGGTAAAATTATGGTTCAGTATATCCTGCATAATTAATTGAGCGTTTGCCGGTTGTCGGCCAGTAATATTTTTTAAGCGTTGATATCTGTTCTATCAAGCGTTCGCTGTCTTCAAAATCTGTCCGCACGTAATAGTAATGCGTATCATACGGACTGTCGCCAAAAACCGCCGCGAGCACATAACCATTCGCCTCGGCAGATTGTTTCATGGTGATCGTCATGCCGAACCATTTTTGCGCAAGATTTTCCTCAGTTAATTTCGGCGGCACGAGCGGCGAATAATAATCATGAAACATGATGACTTCAGGCTTGTACTGATCGAGATATTCCACAGTCAGCCCACCGTTATGCGCGATGAACTGATCGTTCAGTCCCCACGTGTCAATCGCATCCCAACCGGAATAATATGGAAGCAGCCCCGCTTCAGTAGTCGCAATTGTGTATCCCTTGCCGCGAAACTCCGCCAGCAATTTCCCCATCTCATAGCGGCCATCACGCTCATAAGCTTTTTCACAAGTCTGTTGATAGGATGTCAGGAAGCAATTTTGAAACCACGAATAATAAACAAGACTCGCGGATATTCCAATTAATGCGATGAAGTACACGGATCTTTCTCTACCTGAAAACTGGTCCAGCCACGAGAAGCTTAATCCACGCACCAGCGGACTCCACGACATGAGCGCGATGGGAAGCAATGCATATTGAAAGCGTGCTCCATAGTTCATTTCGTCTGAAATTAAGATGAAGGCACAGGCGAAGCCGAGGATGGGAATAAGATAAGCAATCGTGCGCTTTGTGGTTTCACTGGAACGAAAGCCAAGAATAAAAGCAACGGCCATCGGTAGGCATAAGCGTAATAAATTCAGCAAGGAATTATGGTATGAGTCCCAATGCAATCCGCTCCCACCTTTTTTATAAAATGGATTGGGCAGCGGATAACCGAAGTAATTCCAGCGCCACAGAAAATATGCGCCACCCAATAAAAGAAAGACCGCGCCAAAAACGACAATGATCGAGGTGGAGTTTTTCAGTCCACGCATGAGGATGACCGCAAGCAGCATTAAGGAAGCGAGAATGACTCCCTCGGGGCGAATGAGTCCGGTGATGAGTCCGCTGAGGGCGAAGGCGAGAGTCAACCCAACGTGTGGATTCTCTTTTTGAATCAGGAGCAGGCCTAAAGTCCAGGTGGATGCGGCGGCGAGGGCAAAGAAAGGCGTCCCGAAGTAAGCTGCCACATAGGAGAGTCCGGTTCCAACGGCGAGATAAAGTCCGCTTAAAAGAGAAAGAGGAATGCTTGAATTGTTGATGCGGCGATTTGTCCAGTAGACGAGTAGAACCGTGAGAACGTGCGAAGCAAAACCAATACCGCGCACCGACTGCCCCACCGTGAGCCCGAGTTTAATCAGCAGGGACGAAGCCGCCATGAAAAGAAAATCGGTGGCGCCATCTACAGGATGTTCGCCAATGTTCCAAACAATGCCGTGACCGCCCGCGAGATTTTGGGCGTAACGCATGAGCATGGCCGCATCTTCAAAAGGCGGAATCGAAAAATCCACATAACGCGCCGCGTAATAAACCGTGGACGCGATCAATGCGAGGGAGATGAGCAGGTCGAGGGTAAGAGTTTTTTTGAAGGACATTAGGGAAAAGGAATTAGGAAATTAGGAATTAGGTAATTTCCTAATTTATATTAACGAATATCCGCCATCTACAACGATGGTTTGTCCGGTAATGTATTCGTTCTTGATCAGGAATTCAAGCGTGGAAGTTATTTCTTCAAGCGTTGCAGCACGTTTGAGCGGGAGACTGGCTACAAGTTTATCCCATTGTACCTGCGTGACTACATCTGATGGAAGCACAAGCCCGGGGGCGATGGCATTGACGCGAATATTTGGCGCAAGCGCGCGCGCAAGCAATTTTGTAAGCGATTCAAGCCCCGCCTTGCTAACTGTATAGGATGGATATCGACTCCATGCCTTTTGCGCGCCAATATCTGTAACATTGACAATCAGTCCGCCGGTGGTCATACGTTTGGCTGCCTGTTGCGCAAGAAGAAAAGGCGCGCGCAAATTAAGATCAAGGGCTGAATTCCAATCTTTCAATTCAAGCTCGCGCGGATTGCCAACGGGCATAACTGCGGCAGAGTTAACGACAACCTTCAATGGTGAATCGAACTCGTCAACCAGTGAAAATAAAAAGTCCACTTTTTTGGGGATGGTAAGGTCGGCGCGAATCTCCAGACACTCCACGTCCAAAGCGCGGATCTCTTTTGCGGTTTGGGCGGCTTCTGTGGCAGAACCGCGATAATGTAAAGCAATGGAATATCCCTTGTGCGCGAGAGCAAAGGCAAAGGCTCTGCCGAGTCTTTGTGCGCCGCCGGTAACGAGGGCAAGTTGTTTCTTCATATATGAGATTGTAAACGAAAAGGGAAAGATTTGGATTTTTTTACTGCACTCACAAGCATGGCTTATAATTTCAAAAAACAGGCTCTTTTCTAACCAATGGAAAAACCCTAAACACAAAGGGCACGAAGTACACAAAGAAGGGAAAAGGCGCCGGCTTGATAGGCTTTTTCCTTTGTGACTTTTGTGTACTTCGTGGTTGAAAAGAGATTTCCCGTTAAAAACGGGAGAAACAAAAATATTCTAAAAAGCCCGCAAAAGAGAACTTTTCGCCATGACAAAAAAAACATTCGCAGGATTTAGCATCCTCATCATTACAACGATCTGCGCTTATTACTGGCTGCAATGGAAAACCTTGAACGGTTTTGTGACCGCCATTGATCACGGTGACGAGTTGTTTGGCGATCTGGTCACATTTTATTATCCGATGGCGCAGAATATCTTTTCTGCAAAGATGCCAGTGCCGGGATATTACTACTCGGCATTTTTTGCACTGTTGATCTCGCCGCTTGGGACACTTCCCATCGCACAGGTAAAGTTAATATGGGGAATTTTACAGGTATTCCTCGCGGCAGTTTTGGGAATTGTTTCAAGTGAAAAATTACTGGAACTTCCGCGCACTGGAAAGACATTCTTTCTTTTTCTGTTTCTGACTTCCTTTCCGCTCCTGCACAATTTCAAATGGGGACAGGTCAGCGTGTTGATCACGCTCTGCGTCTTAACTGTGATCTGGTTCTACAAAAATGAATATTACATCCCCGCCGGCATTCTTTTGGCCTTCGCCGTTTCGATCAAATATTACCCGGCGATCTTTATTATCTATCCGCTTTTTAAACGGAATTATCGTTTCCTGATCTCGTTCAGCCTCTCCACGTTGACATTTCTGGCCGTGATCCCATCCATTACGCTGGGACCGTTGGAGTGGGTCAACTTTGAGAAAGCGGTTAGCGTGCTGATCGCGGATGCAAAATTCGCCGGGGATGTCAACTCGCAGTATTTTGGTCATGTGATACTGAGAATGGTTTCACTTGAAGATGCGCCTTATAAGAAAAAAGTTCTGTCCACATTTCTCGAATGGGCCGGCAGACTCGTGACCCTGATAAATATCGGGATCATCTGGAAGATACAAAAGAAACAAATCCAGGACGCATTGATACTATCCACCGATGCTTTTTCTCTCCCTGCCTTTTATTATTCAGACTTCATGGTCACATTATTTTGTGTATCTCCCTTTTTTCCAGACTGTCATATTCGTTCAAAGTTTACAAAACTTTAAAGCAAACAAGGAATTCACACCAGCACTGGTATTGACCTTGCTCTCGTGCATGACGTCCAGTGTTTTTGCTTTAACCTGTTCCCCGGCTGGAGTGAATACAACGATGCGGGTGTACTTTTCACCTCCAATCTTTTGCTGCTCTTTGCGTTCTATCTGGTTCTATGGAGTAGATACAAAAACAGCGCGGACGCAAATTAAGTTTTAGGTTAACTTTACGACCCCTCCCACAAAAAGTAAGTAACATTCGTTACTATGCAACCCCGTAAAATTCTGTATACTCTCTCTAAAACCAAACAAGTTAAATTAGGGCGGAAAATTAAAAAGAAAATCCGCACAAAACAAAACCAAGGGAGCTAAGTTTATGAAACAACGATTAAAGAAAAGCCACGCCCTGCTCATGCTGGGGCTGATCTTGGCAACACTAACTGCCTGTGAAAGACCACCAGAAACACCGCTACAGATTACGGATATTTCCGTGCATCCTGATCCCATCATTGGGCAAACCGCCACCCTGCGCGTCGAGATTATGTCCATTGATAACGAGAAAGATGTCACCATCATCGTTACATTACCCGATGGCATGAAGTTGATGAGTGGCGAACTAGAGTGGAAAGGCTCGCTAATTGCCAATCAGCCTCAAGCCCACGAGTTTGAATTATGCGTCCTTTATGAAGGCGATTGGGAGTTGCATGTTAGTACCTACTCAACCACTCTGATCGAAAGTTACGGAGACTCTGACACACTTATCCTTATTACTAGTGCAAATACGGTAAGGGTAGTGCTTGGTATGAATTACCGGATTACTCAACCACCGGGAAGAATGACTATCCCCACACCTGTGCCACAAATCCCACCCGCAGACATTTGTTCTTAAAACATTCATGGAGGAAAAATGTTACTCAAGGATCGCTTGCATGTATTCTTTCTGTTTATCGTTTTTGGGACAGGTAGATTAATCCAAGACTGTGAATACGCTTACTCACAGGAGATGATTCCGGTGGTGCAACGACAAATTTTAATATCCATACCGGTTCCTTTCTGGCAAAGCAAACTCAACATATGATAAAGAAGAAAAACGCTGACTTATGTAGTCAGCGTTTTTCTGTGCTTGAGATTGAAATTATTTACCCCTTGAAGAAGTTGGTAATAAAGAACCAGATGTTCGCGGGGCGTTCTGCAAGGCGGCGCATAAAGTATGGATACCAGTGTGTACCAAAGGGGACGTAGACACGCACGGGGTAGCCTTCCTGCACCAGTAATTCCTGCAAGTCACGGCGAATGCCATATAACATTTGAAACTCCAGGCCATCTTTTGGAAGCCCAGCCTTGTCTGCATATTGTTTGGCAAAGGCGATCCGCTTTTCATCGTGTGAAGCAATGGCAGGGATCGCGGGAACGCGGCCATCTCTTGATAATCTTGTGTGGTTGGCAAGCGACCCGTCGATCAGTATCTTGGTCAACAGATCATAGTTTGCATCCACGTCCGCTTTCTTCGGGAAGGCTTTATCGGCGGGTTCCTGATATGCACCCTTCACCAAACGAATGGGCGTCTTATCCTCCACCATGCGGCGGGTATCAGCTTCGGCGCGATATAAATATGCCTGCACAGCCATACCCACATTCGTGTACCCCTTCTCGCGCATTTTGTAATACAGGTTAATGGTCTTGTCTGTATAGGGAGTATCTTCAATATCCACGCGGACAAAGGTCTTGTTCTGCTTTGCCCGGGCGAGAATCCGCTCCAGATTTTGGGCACACAGGTTCTCGTCGAGGCCCAGACCGATCTGCGTCAACTTGATGGAAACATTGCCGCGAGCGTTGGCATCCGCTCCGAGGGCGTCGAGAGTCGCAAAAATATCATCTGTGGCTTGTTGTGCTTCTTCGGGAGTATTGGTATGTTCACCGAGATGGTCGAGTGTGACGTTGATCCCCTTCGCGTTCAATTCATGGACAACCCGCATTGCATCTTCAAGTTTCGTGCCTGCAACAAAACGGGATGCTGTGCGCCAGGCAAAACTCCAACCAGTGACCAGGTTTTGCGCCCATGCGGCTTTGGACAAATAGATGAGGAAAGAGCGGAGCATATCAATCCTTTATGTGAGGGGTATGTCGGCAATGCCAACAAATGTATTCTAGCACAAGTGCCTTATTTGAGCATTTTGGTTGTGTTATACTTTTTTAGTGATTTTCGTCATTATTTTGGAGGCCGTGTGAAAAATCGTAATACCAACACCATCCTTCGGGGTGTATCGATTCTGTTCCTGACCGCCGCACTTGTACTCAGTATCGTTTCCCTAATTGGATATAGCCGTCAACGAAATAACTATCCCGCCAGCATGACCATTGCTGGTGTGCCTGTCGGCGGATTAACTCCGACCGAAGCTTCGCAAAGATTGCTGGAAGTGTACACTTCTCCGATCGAAGTGCAATACAATGATGCCATTATCCAGATTGATCCTGGCGTGGTTGGTTTTCAACCCGATGTTGAGACCATGCTTGCCGCGGCAGATCTAAGCCGCACAGGCAATCTTTTTGGGGCGGATTTTGGGAATTCCTTTGAATCGCACTCCTGCTGAAATACAAATCCCTTTAAGCGCGCCGCCTTCTGAAGAACGTCTGCGCGAATATCTGCAAAATGAGATTGCATCACGCTACGATCTTCCCCAAACCCAGCCCAGCCGATTCCGGCGGGACCTCTTTCCTGCCCGGTGACCCCGGACAAACTCTTGACCTTGACCGCGCTGTTTTACTTGTCAACGATGCGCTCAGGTCTCCAGTCAGCCGCTCTGTTACTTTGTCATTTACGCGAAGTTCAGCTGCGCGCCCGACGATTGAAAACCTTGAGATTCTGCTCAAACAGATCGTGCAAGTCTCAGACTTTGACGGCTTGATCGGTTTTTATATGGTAGACCTGCAAACCGGCCGCGAGATTCACTTTGCAATAGACAACAAACAGGAAATTTCGGTTGAACCCGATATCGCCTTCACCGCATCCAGCACGATCAAAGTGCCGATCGTAACTTCCTATTTGATCAACCGTGGAAGCAACCTCGACGCAACCGTGACAGACATCATCTCACGTGTGCTGGGAAAATCAGACAACTCAGCAACAGACCTCGTACTGGAGCGCATCGACCCAAGCTCCGGCCCGCTGATCGTTACGCAAAACATGAAACAGATCGGGTTGAACAGCACCTTCATCAATGGGTTTTTCTTTTTGGGCGCGCCGCAGCTTTCGCCGCGTCCGGTCACCCCGGGAAATTCGCGCACAGATGTATTTGCCGACCCCGATCCATATTCTCAAACCACACCCGCTGAAATGGGCTCCCTACTTGCCGATGTATATCAATGCGCCCAAAACAGTGGCGGCGCACTCATCGCGGCCTTCCCTGATAAGGTCAGTCCGGCCACCTGTCAATTGCTGATTGACTTTATGGCACAGGATAAGCTTGGGTCGCTGACCCAGGGTGGCGTTCCTGATGGCACACTTGTTCCCCACAAACATGGATACGTCCCCGCCTCCGACGGTATTGTGCGCGATACAGCCGATGTCGGCATCGTATACACACCCGGCGGAAATTTCGTGCTTTCCATCTACTCGTACCATCCGATCAACAACGTCTGGGATACGATCAATCCACTCTTTGGCAATCTAACCAAAGCCATCTATAACTACTTCAACGTTACAGTTGAATAACCACTTGCCCCATGATCAAATGAAAATGGGGCATTTTTTCATACTTCGTATATAATTCAACT
This sequence comes from Candidatus Villigracilis proximus, assembly GCF_016717045.1. Classification (NCBI taxonomy): domain Bacteria; kingdom Bacillati; phylum Chloroflexota; class Anaerolineae; order Anaerolineales; family Candidatus Villigracilaceae; genus Candidatus Villigracilis; species Candidatus Villigracilis proximus. The sequence goes on from NZ_JADJUO010000007.1 coordinate 77,257, forward strand.
TATGAGCGCATCGTTAGGACTTTACCGCCTGCAGCAAGTAGACCGTCAAATTGACCGTGCGCGTTCCCAGTTGGATACGATCCGTCAAACGCTTGAAAACGACGTTGAACTTGGGAAGCACTCAAACGCGTGGAAACCACCCAAGCCGAACATTACCGCGCCAGCCAGGAATTAAAAAGTCTGGAAGCGGAAGTACAGGCGCAAAAATAAAAATGGAGCAGGCCGAATCAAGTCTGTACGGCGGCACCGTTAAGAATCCAAAAGAACTGCAAGACCTGCAAAAAGATATCGTCTCAATAAAAAAACATATTACTGCGCTGGAAGAACGCGAACTTGAATCCATGATGCGGGCAGAAAATACCGAGAACGCCCTGCAAAGCGCAAAAACAGAGCTGGAATTAATGCAGGCGCGGCTCGGCAATGAACACAGAAAATTAATCGATGAACAATCCGTATTGATCACCGAAATGGAGCGGTTGACGGAAGAACGCGAAGCCGCGCTCGGTCCGATCGAAAGCACACTGCTTGCAACTTATGAATACCTTCGCCAGCAAAAACGCGGCGTGGCTGTTACAGAAATAAACGACAACTCGTGCTCCTCCTGCGGAGCAACTTTAAATGCCGCTTTACAGCAAAATGCACGTTCTGCCAAACAATTAATGAACTGCCCATCCTGTGGACGAATTCTGTACTCCAACTAAAACCTTCCATGTTCAGATTCGCAATTGACCCCTTCTCCTTTTTCGTTGGCTTCGCAACCGCTTCTGTATTTTGGTGGCTTGTTGCTCAAGCGCGGCCGCTTTGGCGGGAATTCCGTGCCAACCTAAAAGAAAAGAACGAGCTTGCTCAGGCACGCAAATCAAGTTCGGTGGAAGAAAATCACCGTCGCTCCACCTTACGCCGCGCACAAGGAATGCATCTCGCCGCCCCTCTTTTTGCACTGGATGAGATCATTCAAGAACCCCTGCTCATTATCCCGCCGCAGATCATAGAACCCGGCATGCCTCAACCATTGGAAGATGTAGTTTCACAAACCCTGCCCTACTTGCCTGGATGGCCTGAAATTGCAGCCGCCTATCATGCGCCGACTCTTACACTTCCACAGGCTTTACTAGGCAATGCAAACATTGTCATTATTGGTCAACCCGGCACAGGCAAGACCAGCGCGCTGGCACATCTTGCTTCGCTCGCCGCAAATCGCAGCGAACAGTTGGACACACTCAAAGACGCAATTCCCTTCCTCGTTCACATCGCCGATCTCAAACTCCCGATCGCAGACCCCAAAGATGCATTAACACCACTGATCGAAGCCGCATCAGAACACACATCCATGCTTGACTTCGGGCGTTTACCTGTTTTCTATCAATCAGCATTCAAAAGCGGAAACGCCATCCTGCTCGTAGATGGCTTCGACGAAATCACACCCGAAGCACAGCAGGTCATCACAGATTATTTCAAGATCATCATTCAAAATTATCCACAGACTCGCATCGTCACCACCGGCGCACCGGAATATCTGGATGGCTTGATCGGACTCGGTTTCGCTCCGCTTTCATTAATAACATGGTCGCCGCAACAAAGTGAAAAATTTATAAATCGATGGGGCGAACTGTGGACTCAAACTGTTGCAATGGAAGCTTGGGCACAGACCGGCCCCGAACAAGTGGACCCGATCTTACTTAACGTTTGGCTGAGTACCGACAATATAAATTTATCTCCCCTTGAGCTGACTCTCAAAGCATGGGGAGCCTACGCGGGCGATAGTCTTGGCCCGCATGTCCTCGAATCCATTGCATCTCACATCCGCCGCATTGCACCATTGAATACCCCGCTTGCCGCGCTTGAAACACTTGCCATGCAGGTACTCTTAAGTTCCCAACCGGTCTTCGACCCTCGCAAGGCGCGCACATGGGTCAAGTCATTTGAAACCGCAGAAGACAGCGCGGAAGAAGAATCCACGGACCCGACAGCAGCGGCACCCGAAACCACAGAGGAAAACACAACCACTGGCGAAGCGAAACCCAGGAAAGAAAAGAAAGGCGAAAAGGTGGCGGTCAAAACTGCTTCCTACGGCCTGATCGGAAAAATGGCCGCCAGTGGACTATTGGTCTCATACCCCAACAATAAAATGCGTTTCGTTCACCCAATCTTTGCAGGGTATCTGGCGGGTCGTTCGTTAGCAAATTTCAAAGAAGAAGAAACCATTGTCAATCAACCTGATTGGTCTGGTAAATATCTCGCCATGCGTTACCTGGCTGCTCATGGAGATGCAAGCAAACTTGTACAAACCATGCTTGAGTTTTCCCGCCTGCCCATGCATCGTCCGCTTTTTGCGGCGGCGCGCTGGCTGCGTGACGCGCCAAAAAACGCCCCGTGGCGTGGAAAATTATTCGGCACCCTTGCATCGGTTTTGCAAACAGAAGGACTCCCGCTCAATCTGCGCGGACAAGCCATGGCGGCCTTTGTTATCAGCAACGACCCAAGCGCGCAGACTCTCTTCCGTCAGCTTTCCACGACTCTTTCATTTGAACTGGTACAACTGGCAGTGATCGGCTCCGGCGCAATGCGAGACTCAAAATCCATACAGGTTTTGGAACGTGCCATGGAAGCGCCGAGTCTGGCTGTTCGCCGTGCAGCCTGTATGGCATTGGTTTCAATTGGAACAAACGAAGCACTGGAAGCCGTTGCCCATACTTTGCTTAATGGCGATGAAGATATCCGCCGTGCCGCAGCAGAAGCACTGGCGAATGATCCGAAAGAAGGCTACGAGATGTTACGCGATGGTACAACCATCAGCGACATTCTCCTGCGCCGCGCAGTTGTGTATGGACTGGGACGAGTCAGTCAATCGTGGGCAACTGAGATTCTGCAAAAAGTGCAAATTGATGATGACCAGTGGGTTGTGCGCAATGCCGCCACCGAAGTTCTCGAAGCAAAAGCGCATCCTGGCGCTCGCGCGCCACGGAAATTAAAAGCACCGTCTGAATCACCATGGTTAATCCAATTTGCCGGCAAACAAGGCGTTGGCATTTCACCCGGCGCACCAGCGACAGATATTCTTCTGCTTGCCCTCAAAAGCGGCGACGCAGATGCGCGGCTCGCATCCCTGCCATATCTTAAATTCACACCGAGCGAAGGTGTGATCGCACAATTATACGAAGCCATGTATACCGATGATCCTGAACTGCGCGAAGCCGCGTATAACACGCTCTGGGAGTTAGGCACGTCTGGTGCAAAACTTCCGCACCCCAGTCAATATGGATACAATTAACCATGTTAATTACCAACGCAAATATCATCACCTGGGAATCCAAAAATCGGATTCTGCAAAATTACGCGATCTACATCGAGAGTGACCGCATCAAGGAAATTGGGACCACCAAGGCGCTCACCGCAAAATATCCCAAAGCAAAGACTCTCGATGCGCGTGGACAATATGTAATGCCGGGCAACATTTGCGCGCACACGCATTTTTACGGCGCGTTCGCACGCGGACTCGCCATCCCCGGGCCTGCTCCAAAAGACTTCCCTGAGATCCTGCAAAAGTTGTGGTGGCCGCTTGACCGTTCGCTTGATGCGGAAGGTATCCGCTTATCGGCGCTGGTCTGTTTAGTCGATGCGATCAAGCATGGCACGACGACTCTGATCGATCATCATGCTTCTCCAAATTATATTGACGGTTCACTTGATCTCATCGCAGATGCCGTGGATAAAAGCGGATTGCGCGGCGTGCTGTGTTATGAAGTGACTGACCGCGACGGCACAGAAAAAGCAAACAGCGGAATCAACGAGAATGTGCGCTTCCTGAAACGCCTGGCAGCCAACCCGCATCCGCGCCTCGCTGGGACATTCGGCCTGCACGCCAGCCTGACGCTTTCGGGCATTACCTTGCAGGCCTGCCGCGCCGCCGTTCCTGAAGGGACGGGCTTTCACGTCCATACTGCCGAGCATGAGTCGGATGAGTATGACAGCCTCGCGAAAAGCGAAATGCGCGTGGTTGACCGTTTGCTCAAGCATAACATTCTCGGCCCCAACACCATCGCCGCACACGGCGTCCATTTTGATGCGCGTGAAATGGAAATTCTAAAAGAGACCGGCACATGGCTTACCCATCAACCACGCTCGAACATGAACAATGGCGTGGGTGTGGCACAGATCGAATCGATGATGCGCATGGGAATTAAAGTTTGTCTGGGCAATGACGGTTTCTCCAACGCCATGTGGGAAGAGTGGAAGACCGCTTATCTTTTACATAAATCAGAACATCGCGACCCGCGCCGCATGGGCGGATACGATGTGACGCAAATGGCCGTTTACAATAACGCCGCACTCGCGAATCAATTCTTCCCCGCCGCGCCGATCGGGCAGATCACAGAAGGCGCATTCGCCGACCTGATCTTTGTGGATTATTCTCCATACACGCCAATGACCGACGGCAACCTGCCCTGGCATATCATCTTCGGTTTCCAGCAAAGCATGGTCACCACCACCATCGCGGCTGGCAAAGTCTTGATGAAAGACCGTGAATTGCTAACTCTCGATGAAAAAGAGATTGCCGCCCGCGCCCTCGAAGTTGCACCGCGCATTTGGAAGAAGTACGAAGAAGAAGTAGCAAAGAGCTGAAGTTTGTGAGGCATCTGAGGTTTATGAGGTTTATGAGGTTTCTAAGGGTCTTGATGTTAACCAAGTAAACTCAGATACAAGCAAGCGCATCAGATACATCAGAAACCTCAAACACCTTAGATACATTAATTTACCGGAGTCACATGAACGATTCATCATTATTACTATCCATCGCTGTACTGGGTGGAACAGGCAAGGAAGGCAAGGGACTCGCGTTCCGCTGGGCGCGCGCAGGATACCGCGTATATATTGGTTCACGCAGTGCGGAAAAAGCTGTCGCTGCGGCAAATGAGATTAAGGAAATGCTTGGGGATGGAATCTCTGTCGAAGGGATGGGCAATCTTGAGGCGGCGCATGAAGCGCATATCGCAGTGTTAACCGTTCCATATTCCGCACATCGCGACACATTGGAATCCGTCAAAGATGAACTCAAGGGAAAGATTCTAGTGGATGTCACTGTGCCGCTTGTCCCGCCGAAAGTTGCCATGGTGCAAATGCCATCCGCAGGTTCCGCGGCACAGGAAGCAAAGCAAATTCTTGGTGACGACGTGCAGGTGTGTGCCGCATTCCAAAATATTTCACACGAACACCTGCTTGACAACGCGGATGTTGAATGTGATGTGCTGGTCACAGGCACAAGCAAGGATGCTCGCGCCGAAACCATCAAACTGGTCGAAGCCGCAGGTCTGCACGGTTGGGATGCCGGCCCGATCGAAAATTCTGTTGTCATCGAAGGCATGACCAGCATATTAATTGGCATCAACAAAAAATATGGCTCAACCCATGCGGGGATCAAGATCACGGGCGTTGAACGTTAAACGTTTAGTGCTCAATTGTTGTCATGTCGCTTACCATAACTCCACTTCAAAACATTCCACTCATCCGCCAAGATGACAACTTGGCGGATATTCTTGTTGATTCCCTGCACGCATCGGGCGCTCAACTTGAGAACTATGATATTCTCGTCATTGCACAAAAGATCATCAGCAAAAGCGAAGGCCGCATGGTGGATATCACCACGGTCACACCTTCGTCACAAGCCATTGAACTTGCTCAAAAAGCAGACAAAGACCCGCGCGTGGTTGAACTCATGCTTCAGGAAAGCAATGAAGTTGTCCGTGTGCGGGTGGGAACGATCATTGTCGAACATAAACTTGGCTTTGTGTGCGCCAACGCCGGCATTGACCATTCCAATGTGGCCGGCAGTGGAAATGAAAATCAGGAATTTGTTTTGCTCCTGCCAGAAGACCCTGACCAATCCGCGCGCAACATCCGTGAGCAGATCAAACAAAAAACAGGGAAAGACATTGGCGTGATGATCATCGACTCGCATGGCCGCGCCTGGCGAAACGGCACGGTTGGAATCTGCATCGGCTTAAGCGGACTTCCCGCCTTGATCGATGAGCGCGGCTGGAAAGACCTCTTTGGCTACACACTCAAGATCACAGTTGTCGGCGTGGCCGATGAACTCGCCGCCGCCGCATCCCTGATGATGGGACAGGCCGCCGAAGGCAAGCCCGCTGTGCTTGTGCGCGGCTTCCCTTATCCATTACGCGAAGGCTCATTGCAGGAAATCATCCGGCCCAAATCTCAGGATATGTTCCGCTAATATAATTCCAATGTTTTTCTGGTATCTTTGCAAAATCCAGTGTAGGTTATCAAATACACAAATAAAAAATGAGACACAATGAAAAACTTTCCGCAAGAATATCTTGACCTCCTCAAAGACGAAACAAAAGCCTATCTCTTTCTTGCAACCACAATGCCCGATGGTTCGCCGCAAGTCACACCGATATGGTTTAACGCGGACGAGGATTACATCCTCATCAACACCAATGAAGGACGCACCAAAGACCGCAACATGAAAGCCCGCCCAAAAGTTGCCCTCGTCATTCAAGACCCGCAAACACCATACCGTTATATTCAAGTTCGCGGCGAGATTGTGGAACACACCACACAAGGTGCAGATGAACACATCAACCAACTCGCGTTAAAATATGATAATGAACCGTGGAAATACCGCGCAGGACAAAAGCGGATCATCTTCAAAATTAAACCAACTCACTTTGACAGCCACTGATCTCCATACCTTCCTGCGGACTCGCCGCTCGATCCGCCGCTTCAAACCGGACCCGATACCTGATCCGGTTATCGAACGCATTCTCACCACTGCCACATTTGCCTCCTCCGCACATCACCGTCAACCCTGGAGATTCGCCGTGCTGACAGATGACTCTGCCAAGACCAATCTGGCAGACATCATGGCAAAAGATTTCCAGCACGACCTCGAAGCCGATTCTCTTGCTCCCGACGAGATAGAAAAAAAGGTTACGCGTTCACGCGAGAGAATTATTGAAGCTCCTGTGGTTGTCATCTTAAATGTGGATATGAGCGAAATGGATACGTATCCCGATGAACGCCGTAAAAAAGCGGAATACATCATGGCAACCCAATCCGCGGCAAATGCGGGCATGTTATTGCTGCTCGCCGCGCACGCCGAAGGGTTAGGCGGAGTCTGGGTATGTAGTCCTCTGTTTGCACAGGAGACAGTCCGCAGCGCCCTCAATTTGCCGCTGGCATGGGAGCCGCAAGCCATGTATTTTTTAGGCTATCCAGTTGAAATTCCACAGGCGAGAGAAAGAAAAGATATGCGTGAAATTACAGTGACCGTAGACGGCGGACGATAGACCATCTTCATGCCTTCCCACTGTGAATCCCTAAAATCAATTAGTGAAAAAATAATCCTTATATGACATCTACGAAAAATACAGACACCACCCATCGTCCATCGTCCACTGTCCACCGTCGAATTGTCGCCCTCGCGGGCGGGGTCGGCGGCGCGAAACTTGCGCACGGACTCGCCCAAATCCTTCCCCCCGAAGACCTGACCGTTATCGTCAACACCGGCGATGATTTTGAACATCTGGGCTTATATATTTGCCCCGACCTTGATACGGTTTGCTACACCCTCGCCGGGCTCGCCAACCCCGAAACAGGCTGGGGACGCGTCAACGAAACCTGGAATACGATCGCAAATATTGAAAAGCTTGGCGGACCAAACTGGTTCCGCCTTGGAGATCAGGATTTCGGTACACATATCGAAAGAACCCGCAGACTCAAAGAAGGCCAAACGTTGACACAGGTCACAAAAGATTTTTGTGCTGCGTGGGGAATCAAACACACAGCCCTGCCGATGACCGATTCGCCTGTGCGGACAATGGTGGATACTGACGAAGGCGAACTGGCTTTTCAGGAATACTTTGTTCACAGACAATGCAAGCCGAGAGTCAAAGGCTTTCGGTTCGACGGAGTCGAAGTCGCTGGGCCAGCTATCGGGGCGCGCGAAGCGCTTGAATCAGCGGATGCGATTGTCATTTGCCCGTCGAATCCCTGGGTCAGTGTCGATCCGATTCTGCGCGTCATCCAAAAAATAAATAAACCGGTCATCGCAGTTTCACCGATCATTGGCGGAAAGACGGTCAAGGGGCCTGCCGCAAAAATGTATGAAGAACTGGGCATTGAGCCTTCGGCGCTGGCCGTAGCGAAACACTATCGAACCTTACTCAGCGGATTTGTGTTGGATACTGTGGATGCGCATTTATCAGAAGAAATTAATACAAAAACTTTGGTAACTGATACACTTATGAATAACCTTACAGATCGCGCCCGATTGGCGACGGATGTGCTAAACTTTATCGGGAGTATGTAACCATGACCATTTGGGCTATCGTGCCTGTAAAACCCTTGCGACGAGGAAAGTCGCGTTTGTCTGGAGCACTAACGGAAGATGAAAGAACGGTATTAAATCAGGAACTATTGGAGCGCACGCTCAAAACACTTTCCACTGTAAAAGAATTGGATCAAGTGTTGGTGGTAAGCCGTGACCCGCAAGCGTTGACCATTGCCCGCAATCACGGCGCAAAAACCGTACAGGAAGATGGTCAATCACATTTAAATACAGCACTGACGCGTGCCACCGTTGTGGCGCAAGTCCATGCTACACGCGGCGTGCTGGTTCTGCCCGCCGACCTGCCGCTGCTCACTCGTGATGATGTGCTCGCATTGGTTGACCGTGCCGTAAAACCGCCCGTAGTTGTCATTGCACCCGACAGGCATGGGAAAGGCACGAACGCCTTATTAATGATTCCCGCAGGAACGATCGAATATGATTTCGGCGAAGGTTCATTTCAAAGACACTGCGACCGCACGATCAAAGCAGGCGCGCGTTTGGAGATCGTTGAAATTCCATCTCTGGGACTTGATCTTGATCTGCCGGAAGATTTGGAAATGGTACGCAAGATAGAAGGTATGAAGTTGTAAATTAATTAGCCACAGAGTTCGCAGAATTTTTATTCTGAGAGTTCCGTGGCAAATTTTATTTCAAGGAGAATGCCATGACCGAACGTGTTGCACTTTATCTGCAAGATTCGCACGACCTGCGTGATGGATTGGATTACGCAAAATACGCTGAAGAAAAAGGCTTTGAAGCCATCTGGCAAGCCGAGAGTCGTTTGGTACGCGATGCCATTGTACCGATGGCCGCCTACGCCGCAGTGACCCAAAAGATCAAAGTGGGATCAGGCGTGATCAACAACTGGACCCGCAACATTGGATTACTAGCCGCCACTTTCTTAACGTTGGATGATCTTGCTCCGAATCGCATTATCTGCGGGATAGGTGCCTGGTGGGATCCGCTAGCCAAGAACGTGGGCATTGACCGCAGAAAGCCCCTGCTCGCCATGCGCGAAACTGTTGAAGTAATGCGCCGCCTGCTTAATATGGAACGCGTCACCTTTCATGGAGAGTTTCACCACGTAGATAACATTGAACTGGACGTAGTCCACGGCCGCCGTGAACCGCGTAATATCCCGATCATGATCGGCGCCACAGGTGACTTGATGATGGAAATGACCGGCGAGATCTCAGACGGCTGTGTGATGAATTACTGCGTGGCTCCTGAATACAACGACAGAGCAGTTGAACTGCTCGAAAAAGGTGCGAAGAAATCAGGCCGCACATTGGCCGATATTGACCGTCCGCAGTTGATCGTCTGCTCGGTGGATGAAGATCACGACAAAGCGATTGAATATACAAAGGAATTGCTTTGCCAATATCTGGCGCAGCAGCCGCATATTGCCAAGGCCTCTAATGTTTCAGCGGAAGTCATAAATAACATTCAAGCCACTTTGGGCTGGCCGGCCACAAAGGAACAGATCAACAAGGCCAAGCATTTTGTACCAGATGAATTAGTCCACAAGATCACGGCTTCCGGTACTCCGGCAGAAGCACGCGCCAAAGTAGCAGAATACGTCAAGCGCGGATGTACTTGTCCCATTTTGTATCCCGTTGGCGGAAATTTCAAGTTATTGATCGATACGTTTGCACAAAGCTAAACATCAGAATCAAGCACCCCGTGAAGAGCAAATTCACGGGGTGCTTTTTTGTTGGTAGCACGGATGCGGACTGAAGTCCGCGCTCCAGTCTGCGCTCTAGATTTCTTCAACCCGTTGAAACTTCTCTCGTGCGCCAAGTTTTATGTGTAGGCCATAAAATGCAATGATGGCGATCACACACAACATACCACCGATATACCAGACATAGTTAGGATCATAATTGTCAAAGATCAAACCTGCTGCCCAGGGACCGATCATCGAAGGGACAGCCCACACCAAACCGAAGACTGCCATATAGCGGGCACGCATTTCCTCGGGTGCAAAGGATGCGGCCAGCACATTGCTGGTCGGCATGCCGATCATTTCACCAATCGTGATAATTATCATTGCTACAATAAACAGCGGAATGGTGGCTACAAACCCATACATCGTGAAGCCGATCATATAGAAAAATGTCGCAGCGGCCATCATCAAAAATGGAGGATATCTCTTGATAATCCGTGTGACTGCAAACTGGAAGATGACCACAGTCACCGCACTGGACGACATGATCAACCCGTAAAATTGCGGGTCAACTTGATGCACATCCCGCAAATAAACAGACAGGGAACTGTACATTTGTTGATATACAAGGATCATCAAAATCGAAGCAAAGATAAAAGCAAGATAGGGAAAATCAAAAATGGCGACACGATACCCGCTGAGTGTTTGCCATAAAGATTCATGTTCAGTCTTCTCTTTCGGCTGCGGTTTGGTTTCGGGCAATAAACGAAAACGAGAAGAGCCGTGATACTGCTGATAAGAGCATCGCTTAAGAAGAGATACAGAAAATTGTAGGCCGCAAGAAAGCCGCCAATGGTTGGACCAATGATCCAAGCAAAATTCGAAATCACGCGCATCAACCCATAACCTTCGGCGCGTTTTTCAGGTGGAAGAATATCTGCAATCATGGCTTGATGTGCGGGATGTGCAGCACTGCCCATTAATCCCACAAAAATCGACAAGCCGTAGAACATATAGAATTTATCCACAAAGCCGAGGGTGAGTCCACTTAAGGCGCTGACGATGAGTCCGAACAAAATAATACCGCGTCTGCCAAAGCGATCTGCCATTGCGCCGCCGATGGTGCTTCCCACCAGTCCTGCGGCTGAATTTGTAGCAAGCAAAATACCGGCTTGTGTCATACCGACGTCAAATTTTTGTGTGACGTACAAGGCAAAAAACGGCATGAGTAAGGTGTTTCCGATCACGTCAATAAAATGTGTGCCCGCCACCACCCAATAGGTTCGTGGAAATTCGTTGTAAGTACTAGTTATCTTCCTAAACATTTTTCTCCTATTATTAAAACTAGAACTACCCCGCCACAAAAACAGTTGGCTCCCTCAGTCCTTCGGCTTCGCCACAAAGAACATGTGGCTCCGCTCAGGATGCAGTTCGGCTTCGCCACAAAGAACATGCGGCTCCGCTCAGGATGCAGTTCGGCTTCGCCACAAAGAACATGCGGCTCCGCTCAGGATGCAGTTCGGCTTCGCCACAAAGAACATGCGGCTCCGCTCAGGATGTATATATTTCTGGATTTACACAATTCGGCAGACGTTCGCCTTTCAAGCCGGCGATCAAATTCTGCGCGGCAAGGAGCGACATCATATCACGGGTCTTTTTACTGGCGCTACCCAGATGCGGTACGATGACACAATTCTCCAGTTCCAAAAGCGGACTGTCCATTGGCAGTGGTTCAGGGTCAGTGACATCCAGTGCGGCGGCGAAGATTTGATTGGATTTCAATGCATTATATAAAGCAGTTTGATCCAAGACACCGCCGCGCGCGGTATTAACCAAAACTGCATTGGGTTTCATCTTTGCCAGAAAATCTGCATTAACCAGATGTCTGGTTTCAGGTTTGAGCGGCACATGCACAGAAATAAAATCGGATTCGCGCACTAAAGTATCAAGGTCAACAGATTGTGCACCATAAGCAGGCTGTGCGTTGGGACTGTAATACAGCACGCGCATGTCAAATCCCTGTGCGCGTTTGGCTACAGCCTGACCAATTCTGCCAAAGCCGATAATGCCCAAAGTTGCGCCAGCAAAGTCTGCGCCGAGTAAAAGGCTTGGCTGCCATGTAACCCAATTCCCCGCCCGCAGAAATCTTTCCGCTTCGGTAATGCGTCTGCCGGCAGACATCATCAACGCAAAGGCCTGGTCGGCGGTGGCGTCAGTTAATACGCCGGGCGTGTTGCCCACGGGAATTCCGCGTGCAGTGGCAGCGGATACGTCAATATTGTCCACGCCAACTGCAAAATTGCTGATGATCTTTAGCTGTGGACCGATTGCGTCCATCAGATCACCGTCAATTTTATCGGTCAGCAGGCAGAGCAGACCATCTGCGCCGCGTGCGTGTTCGATGAGCTGCGTCCGGGTTGGAGGAAGGTCGTGTGGCCATATCTCCAACGCGCTCTGAGCAATGCCCTCGGGCGGAAAATGCTCATTGAGCAGAATCAGCCCCGGGTTAGGAATGATGCGGGTAATAAATACAGTCGGCTTTGTCATACGCCAGAGTATAATCCCACGCATGTCCTCTATCAAACAACCAAATTCACGTCATTGTTTTATCTGCGGTTTGGAAAATCCAGTCGGCCTACATTTACACATTTACGAAACCGAGCCGGGTGTTGTTGAAAGTAAATATATTGCACCTGAGCATTTTCAAGGCTATCCGGGTGTGCTGCATGGCGGAATTGTGGCTGCGATCATTGACGAAATTTCGGGGCGCGCTCACATGGGCAGCGATCCGCTAAATCCGCGTTTTATGTTTACGGGAAAATTGGAAGTGAAGTATCGCAGAAATGTGCCGATCGGAAAAATGTTAAAGATCGTTGGCAGGGCGGGAAACACAAAACGAAATCTGGCAGAAGCATGGGCCGGCATTTACGACTCAGAAACTGAAGAACTGCTGGCTGAAGGTACTGCCATTCATATTAACGTGCCGAAAGAAAAACTTGATGTATCCCAACTTGAAGAGTTGGGCTGGAAGGTTTATCCAGATGAATAATGTGCGGCGTGGAACGGGAGATCAAGCGTGAAAAAAATATTGTTATTTTTATTCGTATTGTTTGGTGTATTAATAACCACGGCGATAATCGGGCTGCCGCAAAAAAACGTTCAGGCGCAATGCGCTGATCCGGCGGGGAATCCATGCACGCCAATTCCAATTGAAGAAACTGAAGTTGTAAAAAAACGCACACCAACACCCATTCCGCCCACGTTGACTCTGTCACCTACTTCAACATCAACATCCACGGCAACGCCGACCTACACGCCCACATTTACATCAACCGCAACCGTTACTGCAACCGCAACTATACCTTCAGCAACCAGTACCATTACATTTACGCCAACTGCAACACCGCTATTCTCAAACCCTGCCACAAACTGGATGCCGGGCGTTGGCATTGGCGCATTTTTATTATTGATCGTTGTTGGGGTATTTTTACCGGTTATGCAGAAAATAAGAGTTTCAAGAAGAGGATATTAAATTTCATTGGATAAGATTCTGGTTATCCTGACATATATTGCAGTCATCGCTTCGGCTGTTTCCGGCGCATTGGAAGCGCGCAAACATCAAATGGATATTGTGGGGGCGACCACGATCGCATTTGTCAACGCTTTTGGCGGCGGCACCATGCGTGATCTATTGCTTGGGCGCACGCCTGTTTTCTGGGTCGTGGACCCGTGGCTGACAATTGTTACTTTTATAGTTGGTGCTCTGTCTTTCTATCGCCTTGACCGCGTCTCAAACCGATTATTAACTGTGGCCGATGCGATCGGACTTGGTGTATTCAGCATTCTCGGCGCAACCTACACACTCCAACTTGGTCTCTCTCCGATTGTGGCAATCTTAATGGGCGTGGTGACCGGCATCTTCGGCGGTGTGCTGCGTGATCTGCTCTGCAACCGCATCCCAAATGTTTTCCGTCAAAGCACCGAACTCTATGCCACTTGCTCCTTCATCGGTACCTGTGTATTTGTTGCGCTCGTCTCTTTTAATCTCACGTCTCTGCCCGCCGCCGCAATTGGCGCAGCAACTATTTTTACGCTGCGTCTCGCCGCCGTGCGTTTTAAGATGATTCTCCCCGGGCCGTAAAATTCCTTGTTAATTTTTTACCTCCCGCTGCAATATATACAAGGGTATTATTTTGCGTTTTCCAATCTACCAAACCCAAAAAATGATCGGTTTTCGAATTTAACTACAGACAAAAAAGGCGGGAATGGATTTTTAATAAAAGGAGCTTCGTCATACCCCTGTTATCAGTGTTAACACATGCGCCGCGCAAGCGCAGATATCTGTGATAGCTTATACTTATAAGATAGTGGGAATCAAGCCCGAGGTCCAGATTGAAACGGCGCTTCACATCACCAGCCCAAATCTGGCAAGTGACCAATTAGCGAATCAGCGATCCAGATTGGCTTCCAAAACCATCTGCCTTTCAAAAAATGGAGGAAAACAATGAACGCTCATCAGAAAAAAACTACAAACATTATAGGTTGGGCAATTGGATTCATCGCCATAGCATTGATCTTCATCTGGATCATTCGCACCATCATGCCTGCGCCACAACCTGTAACCGAAAATATATCCTATCCAAATGCTGAAATATCCCTGACTGAAATTGTTCACATAACACCCGCGCCAAATTCTTAACACACCCGCGCCAGGCGAAAGACCTACAACATGGGCGGGACAACTCTTTATCTAAAACACCCCTGCCAGAATCTCCAGCGGAGGTTGGTGTATATCTGGCGGCTGAGCAGCCCAATACCGACGAGTCAGTATTGGCATTGGCAGAAAAATTCGGAATACAAGGCGATATCTATCTTGCGCCCAATCAAATGCGCGGAATACTTGCCAGTTATTTTGTAACTGCCGGAGGGCCACGGATTTATGTAGGGTCAGATAATTACTTTGCATATTATTCCGATTATGGCAAAGAAAACTCAAATACGGAAAATATCAGCGATGAACAAGCCCGCATCATCATTGATGATTTCATGACCTCTCACGGCTTTAACTTTGAGTATAGAATCGAGCGAAACTACAGGAACAAGAGAAGTTTCAATATCATCTCTCTGTTGGATGGAATGCCAATCCTATATAGCCGCCAACTCCCCGCCGGACTTCTGATTGAAATTGACAGCAAAAACAAGGTTTTCAGCGTCAATGGCATTTTATATTCCACCGACCTGTTCGGAAAGTTCCCTATTCGTTCAGCAGGAGAAGCCTTTCAATTCATGCTCGAATCACAAGCCGGCACGTTGATAAGTATACAATCAGCTGATCCTGTTAATTACCAAACCTGGCAACGAACATACCCAGACAACCAGAAAATATCCATCTACGGTTATGTCACTGTCAACAACCCAGCAGATACAGGAAATCTGCCCTTCCTAGCCATTGATGAATACGCATTAGGCGGAAATACTGCAGGGATGGAAAAAATAGCTGCACACACACTTGTTATTACAAATGGGCAATTTCAATCTGTCAATGGCATTCGCAAATTCATTGTTAAAGACTGGAAAATATCTGGGGCCGCGCCAATCTACACTCAAAACCCTCTATACACAGAAAAAAGCCAATTAGTGATAACCGATAACAGCAATGGCAACACTTACATCTTAACCGACACCCCAAAGGATTTACCCAAAATTATTCTTGAGATGAATATCGATAATGAAGCAGTTAATGGAGAAGTTGTGACTAGCGGTTTCCTACTATCTGACGGGTCATTTGAGTGGAAGGTAATCTCGTATTATCCTACCGATCAAAAAATCACAGTATTGTCAGCAGCGGCAATCCCAATTTATATAAACTGAATTTCACTGGCGCTTCCATCCTCTACCCACGCCGATTCCGACATTTGTGCCATTATTTACCGACGAAACAGGAAAATTATGGTACACCATGCAACCGGGAGACACTTATGATTCTATAGATAAAAAATTCAATATCAGCACTAAAATCCTGATGCAGGCCAACAACATCAGCGAGGTCACCTCAGTCATGGTTGGGAGAACGATCACCATTCCTGGCGTCAGCCCAGAAGAGGCAGCCAATATGCCTAATTTGATGAATGGCAATGACGCTAACGAAGCCAATGCGAATATCATCATCGAAAAAGCAGAACTGGTATATTTTATTTCCGATCCACGCTTTGCAACCTCTCCCTCTCCATTCATTAGGAGTAGCTACCTCCAACCCATGTGGCGTTTCACAGGTCACGACCGTAATGGAAATCTGGTTGAAATCCTTGTCCAAGCCTTGAAGGATGAATACCTATCACCAGAAATCGAAGTTATTCAATAGTCAAAAAATTTTTGAAAAAAATGGCCCAGAAAATCGGGGCATTTTTTTCAAGAGTATAATATTGTCAGACATTTCTTCAAAACTGGAGATAACATGATTACGACATATCACCGCCCACAGACTCTAGACGAAGCCCTGAAACTTTTGACTCAACCCAATACATTTCCACTCGGAGGAGGGACGCTTCTCTCCCAGCCGACAGTTGATTCTGTCCAAGTGGTTGATCTTCAAGCTTTGGGCTTGGACTCCCTAACAAAAAAAGGCAACGACCTTGAGATTGGCGCAACAGCCACGCTACAAGCATTACTTGAAAACGAAAGCTGCCCCGAAGCCTTGAAAATCGCCATCAAACTTGAAGCCCTGATCAACATCCGCAACTCGGCCACCGTAGCCGGGACTCTCGTCAGTGGTGACGGGCGCTCACCGTTTGCAACTTCATTATTAGCACTTGATGCGAAGATGACAGTGACTAGTGAACAGTCATCAGTGGTCAGTATCGGCGAATTTTTACCTCTACGTCCACGCGGACTTATCACCTCGATCACAATTCCGCTCAATACAAAATTTGCATTTGAATTCGTCTCAAAGACTCCCGCTGATAAACCACTGATCGCCGCCGCCCTCTCACAATGGAACTCAGGCCGCACGCGCTTGGCACTTGGCGGCTATGGTAAAAGTCCCATGCTGGCGATGGACGGCACCGAAGCCGAAGGGCTTGATTCCGCCGCCCGCAACGCCTACCACGAAGCCAAGGACGAATGGGCATCCGCTGAATATCGCATGGACGTTGCCGCAGTGCTGGCAAAGAGATGCTTCGAAGGATTTCAAGCGAAACAGTAAACTTGTATTTTTCTTATTTGTCTTGTAAAATAAATTGTTTTTCGGAGGCGGGGGAAGGGGCAACCCTGCCTGGAAGGCAGCCCGGATGACGCGAAGTACAGGAAGAAAGAAAATGGCGGATAAATCCTTTGTGCTGGATACATCTGCATTAATGGCTTTTATTGAACAAGAGGAAGGTGCCGAGCGCGTTAGAGATTTTTAGGATCCATCATCTTCCTGGCTCTCCATTTTGGAAATTGTTTATATTTCCAGCGTGAACTTGGCGAAGAAGGCTAAAACTGATGCAGAAATATCTGGGGAAGGGATGAAGCGCTCTTACTCAACGCGGCTCGGATCAAATCAGCACACAGCCTGTCTCTTGCAGACTCGGTCATTGCCGCAATCGCCACTCAACATAATGCGATCTTGATTCACAAAGATCCTGAATATGAACAACTTCAAAACGTCGTTGAGATGGAAAAACTACCGTATAAAAAATAACCGAAGAATGACCGTGCTCCCCCTTAACCAGATCCTGCAAGGCAATTGCATCGAGATTCTCAATTCGCTCCCTGAGAACTCGGTGGATTTGGTATTTGCCGACCCGCCTTATAATTTGCAGCTACAAAATGACCTGTTCCGTCCTGACTTAAGCAAGGTGGACGCGGTCAACAACCAATGGGACAAATTCAGCAGCTTCGCAGCATGGATTACTGGATTCTGAATGACATCATCTGGCTCAAGACCAATCCCATGCCGAATTTTCGCGGTGTGAGATTTACGAATGCACATGAGACCATGATCTGGGCGCAAAAGAAAAAAGGCGCGCACTACACTTTTAATCATCACTCAATGAAGGCGTTAAATGATGACCTGCAAATGCGGTCTGACTGGGTGCTTCCGCTGGCGACCGGCAAAGAGAGAATCAAGTCTAATGGACTAAAGGCGCACCCCACACAGAAGCCTGAGTCATTGCTGTATCGAGTGATGATGTCGAGCAGTAATATTGGAGATGTGGTTCTCGATCCGTTCTTTGGGAGCGGGACAACGGGCGCGGTGGCAAAGAAATTAGGACGAAAATATATTGGCATTGAGCGTGACAAGAAATATGTAAAGGTCGCGCAGAAGCGCATTGACGCAGTTAAGAAGTCACCTGATGAAGCACTGACTCTGCCCGAAAAGCGGAATCAGGCCCGGGTGCGGTTTGGTGCGCTGCTTGAGGCGGGGCTTTTGGCTCCAGGGCAGAAACTGTACTTTAAGGAAGATAAATCCATTCGCGTTGTAATTCTTTCGAATGCGCATTTAAAATATAAAGAGCAAGAGGGATCGATCCATTCGCTGGCGAAGGCGCTGGCAGGCGGGGCCGTGAATGGCTGGGATATGTGGTTATATAAAGAAGATGGAAAGTTGAAAGTGATCGATGAATTGAGAGAAAAGATAAGGATGAAAGATAAAGGATGAAGGATGAATACCAGACCTTCGACCTTTGACTTTCGACCTTAGACAAACGCACAGGAGAAAAAATGTCCAAATCATTTAATTTAGTTGAAGAAAAAAATATTCCCGAATTGAATTCAGTGGCGCGGTTGTATGTGCATAAGCGCACGGGCGCCCGTTTGCTTTCGGTAATTAATGATGATGAAAATAAAGTCTTTGGGATCAACTTCCGCACCATCCCAAAAGATTCAACCGGCGTGGCGCATATTCTTGAACATTCGGTTTTAAATGGTTCTGAAAAATATCCGGTGAAAGAACCGTTCGTGGAATTATTGAAAGGTTCACTGGCGACTTTTGTAAATGCGTTTACATTCCCCGATAAAACCTGTTATCCGGTAGCGAGCCAGAACGTGCAGGATTTTTATAATTTGATCGATGTGTATGTGGATGCAGTTCTGCACCCGTTGATGAGCGAACAGACTTTAATGCAGGAAGGCTGGCATTACGAGATCAATGATGTTTCCGAACCGTTGACTTACAAAGGCGTGGTCTTCAATGAAATGAAAGGCGCGTACTCGTCACCTGACGGCGTGCTTGAAACGCGAATTATTGAATCACTTTTCCCCAAACACATCTACGGCGTGGACTCCGGCGGTGACCCGCGTTATATCCCTGATCTGACTTATGCGAATTTCAAAGCCTTCCACGAAACGTATTATCACCCATCGAATTCGTTCATTTATTTTTATGGAAATGATGACCCAGATCAGCGTCTGAAATTAATGGAGGCGTATCTTAAGCCGTATAAGAAACAAAAAGTTAAATCAGCGGTGCCGCTTGCCAAACCGTTCAAACGCGCCAAGAAAGTTGAATATGCTTATGATGCCGGCAATGATGAAGATATTGAAAAGAAAAATTATCTGACCGTCAACTGGGTGCTGCCTGCAACTACAGAACCAGTCTTGAATTTAAGTTTGCGAATCCTTGGCTATATTTTGATCGGCACACCTGCTTCGCCGTTGAAGAAAGCATTGCTTGATTCGGGTCTCGGCGAAGACCTGGCCGGCGTTGGACTTGAGACTGAACTGCGTCAGATCATTTTTTCAACCGGATTAAAAGGCACCCGCACCCGCAGCGCAAAGAAGATCGAGAAATTAATTCTCGACACCCTCGAAACACTCGTCCGTGATGGCATTGACCCTGATATGGTCGCCGCCGGGCTCAACACCACCGAGTTCCGTCTGCGCGAAAATAACACAGGTTCCTATCCGCGCGGAATCGCGCTCATGCGCCGCGTGTTAACCACATGGATCTACGATGATGAAGATGTGTTCAAACTGCTCGGGTTTGAATCTTCACTCAATGAAATCAAAAATCAACTCGCAACCGATGCGCGTTATTTTGAAAAATTGATCAAGACTCACCTGCTGGATAACCCGCACCGTACGACGTTGCGCCTCACCCCCGACCCCGAGCTTGCCCGCCGTTTCGACGAAGATGAGAAAGCCCGACTGGCCGCCATCCGCGAATCGATGAGCGAAAGTCAGATCGCGCAACTGGTAGAAGATACAAAGAAACTCAAGATCAGACAGGAAACACCAGATACCGCCGAAGCGCTGGCGACTCTGCCATTCTTGAAATTACAGGATCTGGACAGAGAAAATAAGACTCTTCCGATTGAGAAGATACAGATCCAGGAAACACCTGTGCTGTATCATGACCTGTTCACGAACGGCATTGTCTATCTTGACCTCGGCTTTGATCTGCACACGCTGCCAACCGAATACCTCCCGTTGACAGAGATCTTCGCCCGCGCCCTTTTGGAAATGGGCACTGATAAAGAAGATTACGTCAAACTCTCACAGCGGATCGGCAAAAGCACAGGCGGAATCTACGGCAACGCGGTCAGCACCACGGTCCGCGGGACGAAGGAAAACGTCAGCAAATTATTCATGCGCGGCAAAGCCACCATGAGTCAGTCGCATGAGTTATTGAATATTCTGAAAGATATTCTGCTTAATACAAACTTTGACAACCGCGAACGCCTCAAGCAGATCGTGCTTGAAGAAAAATCAGGCCTCGAATCCTCCCTCATCCCCAGCGGACATATCTACGCCAACCAGAGAGTCCGTGCTCAATTTGGCGGCGCGGGCTGGGTCAACGATCAGATGAGCGGAATTGGTCACCTCTTCGCCTTGCGCGAACTTGCCAATGACATTGATAAAAAATGGCCGAAGGTCTTAAAGCAATTTGAAGACATGCGCAGTGCTTTGATCAACAGCGGTTCATTGATCTGCAATGTGACTCTCGATGCCGCAAACTGGAAAACCTTCAGACCGCATTTTGAGAATTTCATTTTTGCCCTGCCAGAAAAGAGCGCCGAACTTTCAGCGTTCAACGCCGAGGCTGTAATTCAAAAGGAAGGTCTGACCATTCCGGCTCAGGTCAACTATGTGGCCAAGGCCGCGAATCTATATGATCTCGGTTATGAATTCGATGCGTCCGCAGAAGTGATCACAGGCTACTTACGCATGACGCACCTGTGGGAAAAAATCCGCGTGCAGGGCGGCGCGTATGGCGGCTTCTGTGTCTTCGACAGCAACTCGGGCGTGTTCTCCTTCCTTTCGTATCGCGACCCCAATCTCGATTCAACACTTGAAAACTACGACAACTCCGCTGGCTTCCTGAAAAATCTCGATGCCTCCTCTTTGAACGACAACGAATTGACCAAGGCCATCATCGGCGCCATCGGTGACCGTGACGGTTATCAACTTCCCGACGCCAAAGGCTACACATCCATGATGCGTTATCTCACTGGCCGCACCGATGAAATGCTGCAAAAGGAACGCGAGCAAATTCTCTCCACCAACGGCGAAGACTTTATCTCCTTCGGTGAAGTGTTGGAGAAAGCCACAAAATCTGAAGCGGTGGCCGTCATCGGTTCACAGGCTGCAATTGAAGGCGCGAAAGCCGGTTTGAAAGTGACGAAAGTTCTATAACAAAAAGACGTTGAAAGTCGAAGGGCAAAAGTCAAAACCTGACTCCGACCTTCGACTTTCGACCTTTGACGATTAAGGAGCAACATGAACATCACCCTAAAAATCAACGGCACAGATCACAACATTGACACCGCCCCATCCACCACGCTGCTCACCGCTCTGCGCGGACTTGGCTTTCACGGTGTGAAGTTTGGCGATGAAGGCGGGCTCTCAGGCTCAGATACCGTTTTGTTGGAAGGCAAGCCCGTCAACGCAGGGTCACTGCTTGCCGCGCAGGCCGAAGGTCACAACATCGCCACGATCGAAGCCTCGGCGAGCACCCAGAACAAGGCTGGAAGTTAACCGATGGGCTACATCCGCTGCAAAGGCTTTCGTGGAAACCGGCGCGATCCAATGCGGCTACTGCACGCCGGCGCAAATCCTCGCCGCGAAATCCTTGCTTGAGAAGAATCCGAATCCCAGCGAGGCGGAAGTCCGCGAGGCGATCTCGGGTGTGCTCTGTCGCTGCACCGGCTACCTCAAACCCGTGCAGGCCGTGTTAAAAGCTGCTGCGGAAATAAGGGGCGATACGCCGCTGGATTGGAATTCCATTAATTGGGATTTCGGAACGCCCCAAGATGACTCTCCTCAAAATGACGCCCCCGCATCAAACCTGACCGGTGTGCAGGTTCGGCCAAAAGTAGTTTTAGCTCCCGAATCGAAAACCTGGCAAACAGTCGGCAAGCCCGAAATCAAAGTGGACGCCGTGAAACTTGTACAAGGCAAACCAGCCTTCACCGCTGATTTTGAAAAACGCGGACTGTTGCACGCCAAAGTTTTACATTCACCACACGCGCACGCACTTATTAAAAAAATCGACACCAGCAAAGCCAAAGCCCTCGAAGGCGTGGCTGCCGTATTAACATGGAAAGATATTCCACGTGTCGTATATTCCACCGCCGGACAATCAGACCCGATCCCCGGCCCATTGGATACATTTTCGCTTGATAACAAAGTGAGATTTGTCGGCGACCGCGTGGCCTTTGTGGCCGCAGAGACCGCAGAGATCGCAGAAAAAGCCCTCTCGCTGATCGAAGTGGATTATGAAATTCTGCCCGCAATTTTAGACTCACGTGAATCCATGACAAGCTCCATCCGCATTCATGATGAACCTGAGTATGTAAATTTTGCAGATTCAAATCCCGCAAAAAATCTGGCAGCAGAAATCCGCATTGACATTGGCGATGTGGAAAAAGGATTCGCCGAAGCAGATATTGTCTTTGAAGCATTTTATGAAGTGCCCAAAGTACAACAGGCACATATTGAACCGCATGTCGTCGTCACCTATTGGGACGAAGATGACCGCCTCGTGATTCGTACCTCCACACAAGTTCCGTTCCACGTCCGCAGAATGATGGCGCCCGTGCTGGGACTACCCGTAAAGAGAATCCGCGTGATCAAACCGCGCATTGGCGGCGGCTTCGGCGGCAAACAGGAAGTCTTAATGGAAGATGTGGCCGCGCATTTGACGATTGCCACAAAACAGCCTGTGATGTACGAATACACACGCGAAGAGGAATTCATCACCGCACGCTCACGTCACCCGATGCGAATCAAAATGAAGACCGGCGTCAAGAAAGACGGCACGATCACAGCCAATGAAATGTACGCGCTGTCAGATACAGGAGCCAACGGCGCGCACGCATTGACCGTCACCGGCAACACTGGTCACAAGGCAATGGCTTTATATGTTGGCGATGGTGAATATCGCAAAGCGCCAAATATCCGCTTTTATGCCGATATTGTTTACACCAACACCCCGCCCGCCGGCGCCTTCCGTGGTTATGGCGTGCCGCAAGGCTACTGGCCGCTGGACCGTCACATGGAAAAGATGGCACGCGCCATGGGACTCGACCCAATTGACTTCCGCTTGAAGAATGCGATTCACGCTGGTGAATATCATCCATTTTCAGTAGCCTGGAACGAAGGCAGAGAGCCGCGCCCAGAGATCATCCACACCGTTGGGCTTGAGCAATGTGTAGCGCAAGGCCGCGCCGCAATCGGCTGGGACGATAAGTTTGGGAATGAGGAATGGCGTTCTTTCTCTCTTTCTTCTTTCGATAACAAGGAAAGAGGAAAGAAGAAAGAAGGTAAGTTACGCCGTGGGATTGGCGTCGCCATGGTGATGCAAGGCACGGCCATTCCGTATCTCGATATGGGCGGCGCTTCGATCAAGATGAATGACGATGGTTCGTTTAATTTATTGGTAGGCGCAACCGATCTGGGCACCGGCTCGGACACTGTCCTCGCGCAAATGGCCGCGGAAGTTTTGGGCGTGCCGCTTGAAGATATGATCTGCTATTCATCTGATACAGATTTCACGCCATTTGACAAAGGCGCGTATGCTTCCTCCACAACTTATATTTCCGGCACGGCGGCTGTCAACGCGGCCAAGATCGTCGCGGAAAGAATCAGAGTCCGCGCGGCGATGATGTTGAATCTCGATAAGCACGAAGACATCAAACTGGAAAATCGTCAGGCCATTGCTCCTGATGGAAGATCAGTATCCATGACCGAGATCGCATTGGATTCGCTGCACAAGAATAATCAGGAACAGATCATGGGCGTGGCGAGTTATGTCTCACCCGTGTCGCCGCCGCCTTTCGCGGCTCAGTTTGCCGAAGTCACCGTCGATATGGAAACTGGTCAGGTCACAGTGGACAAGCTTGTGATGGCGGTTGATTCGGGTATCATTATTAATCCGCTCACTGCTTCAGGTCAGATCGAAGGCGGTATGACTCAGGCCCTCGGCTATGCCGTCTGCGAAGAGATGCGTTATGACGACAAAGGCCGCGCCATTGAACGCGACTTTGACCGGTATCACATCTTCCGCGCTGACGAGATGCCAGAACTGGAAACCATTTTCGTCGAGACGTTCGAACCGAGTCATCCATTTGGCGTAAAAGCTGTCGCAGAGATTCCCATGGACGGAGTCGCGCCCGCCGTCGGCAATGCCATCCTCGATGCTGTTGGCATCAACGTGGACGATAACCCTGTCACTCCTGAAAAAGTGTGGCGCGCCCTCCAAAAATAAAGACAAAATCAGTGACAGCCATTTTAAAATGACTGTCACTGATTTTTCACTGAGGCAGGTAAAATAGAGTCTCGATATGACCCGCGGCGAACTTATCTATCTCATTCCATATTTTGCAGCCCTTGCACTCTCGCTTGGTGTTTTATTTTACGCATGGAACAGACACAGCGCGCAAGGGGCGGTTGCATTTTCATGGTATATGATCGGACAGGTGCTGTGGATTGTAAGTTTTATCCTGGGACTTATCAGCTCAGACATTTCCACCAAGCTATTTTTAGACAGTCTGCAATGGTTTGCTTATATTATTATCGGCATAACACTGCCAATTTTTGTAATTCAATATACAGAACACAAACTGCGCAACTCAAAGTTGTTCTTTAGGATCGTGCTCATTGCCCCGATTTTCTTATGTGGAGCATTGATTGGCAACATTTTTTTTGATTGGATACATCAAGCTCCAAAGATCATCCCGCTGACATATTTCTCTCAACTAACATACGACAGCACACCAATCATGTATGGCTACGCTGTTTACATATATGCTGAGCGTATGGATGTTATATCTGCTAATACAGCGCATTATTCAACATCACAACTTCTACCGGATACAAACACTGCTTATCACAGCTGGACTTTTTTTCTCTGTTTTTGGCACAATTCTGCCGCTGCTGGATATTCGTATCTTTCCGCAATATGCCTCAACTCCATTTACTGGCGCAATTGGAAACCTGATTATGTTTTGGGGATTTTTTCGTTTTCGTATTTTCGAAATCACCCCCATCGGACGCGATAAGGTTTTTGAAGCCATGGTTGAACCCGTGGTCATTCTGGATAATAAAAATATGATCGTGGATGCAAACACATCCATGCTTGCCCTGCTTGGAAAAAAATTCAGATGATGTTATTGGTGAGTCTGCCAAAGAAATATTCGCAGATTTCCCAATTCCAATCAAACAATATACAGGTCTCCTACGCGCGCGCCGAAGCCACCTTTGTTGTTGGCGGCGTTAACGTCTACTACGAGTTAACCGTTTGGCCGCTTTACGATGAGCGCAAAGAAATGACAGGCCGCATCTACATTTCGCACGACATCACCGCCCAAAAGGAACTCGAACGCGAACTGCGCAAACTCAACTCAGAATTGGAAGACCGCGTCCGCGCCCGCACCTGGGAGCTGGCAGAAGCCTACGACACAACCCTGGAAGGCTGGGCGCGCGCGCTCGAACTGCGAGATAAGGAAACAGAAGGTCATTCACGCCGTGTCACTGAAATCACATTAAAGATTGCCTATGCAATGAACATTTCGGAAGAAGACCTGGAACATATCCGCCGCGGCGCAATTTTGCACGACATCGGAAAAATGAGCATCCCGGACGAGATCCTGCATAAGCCCGGCAAACTAACAAACGAGGAACGCGAAATTATCAAAGAACATCCTGATACCGCCTACAAACTACTCTCTCCGATCCCGTTCCTGAAAAAAGCACTGGAGATTCCGTATTCGCATCACGAAAAATGGGACGGCACCGGCTATCCGCAGGGCTTGAAAGGAAACGACATTCCCCTCGCCGCGCGCATATTTGCCGTCGCGGATGTCTGGGATGCGCTTGGCTCAAACCGCTCATACAATCAAGCCTGGCCGCGCGAAAAATAATCGAGTACTTTGTTGAAGAATCAGGCAAACACTTTGACCCGGTCATCATTAATATATTTTTACGACTGATCGAAAAAGGCGAGATATAATTCAACACAATAAATTATTGTAAATTTCACTCTGAACTGGAAAATAAAATGCCCGATCAAATTTATGTTATAGGACACGTTAACCCCGATACTGATTCCATTGCCTCGGCAATGGGCTATGCCTGGCTCCTGCGCGAACGCGATGGGATTAACGCCATTGCGGCACGCGCTGGTGCGCTTAACCAACAAACCTCGTATGTACTCAAGACTCTTGGCATTGAAGCCCCCATCCTGTTGACAGACGCCTCTCCGCGCTTTGAATCAGTCATGCGCCGCCTCGATACCATCCGCCCCGATTCTCAACTCGGTCTCGCATGGACACTCGCCAGTAAAACAGGCGGCATCGCCCCCGTCGTCAGCGAAGATGGCAAGCCATTCGGCATTATCAATGGCATGAGTCTCTTTAGGTATTTCAGTGACACTCTTGGCCCGCGTCCCGGCGACACCACCGTGCGCGAAATGATGTCAGCAAAATGTCAGGATGCAGCCGAGATCAATGTCCCCAAATATGCATCCAGCGCGCACATCCGCGATTCGCTCAATAAAATTCTCAGAGATGAATTCAATGATTACTGGGTCGTTGACGAACACGGCATGTATGTTGGCATCGCAAATCAACGCGAAGTTCTCAATCCGCCGCGCATCAAGATCATCCTCGTTGATCATAATGAACCGCGTCAGGCCATTGCCGCGCTCGAAGAAGCCGAACTGCTGAAATATTGGATCATCACCGCCTCGGTAATCCATACACGCACCAACCGATTCGTTTCACTGTGGATATCGTGGGATCGACATCCACCCTCGTGGCAGAGATGACAGCCGAAGCCGGACTCTCCATGCCCCCGGCACTAGCCGGAACGCTTCTTGCTGGACTGGTATCTGATACGCTCATCCTGACATCTCCCACCACCACACAGCGCGACAAGGTCGCAGCCGAGCGGCTATCCCGCTGGGCCTTTGTTGGTGGAAGTCCACTCAAAGGCGAAACCATTGAAACCTACGGCAAAGCAGTGCTCAGTGCCGGCGCAGGCCTTTCCAACCGTGACCCCAAAGATGTCGTCAGCACAGACATCAAACCCTTCGAAGGCGGCGGATATAAATTTGCAGTCGCCCAGGCCGAGGTGACAGACATCCTGCAACTCACCGAACACCTTGAACCGCTTCAAAACGCGCTCAACGACCTGCGCGATAAACGCGGACTTGACTTCGCCATGCTGCTGGTCACAGACGTTGTACGCGGCACAAGCCGCCTGTTAGTGACAGCCAACTCACCGACCGTCCTGAACGACCTGCCCTACCCGCCCCTCGCAGACGGCACACGTGATGCTGAAGGAGTAGTGTCGAGAAAGAAACAACTCCTACCCGCCGTGTTGGGCTTGCTCGAACGCTAACAATAGCCTCCTGCAATCCTATAGATTTTCAACTATTGACCGCCGGAAACGTGGATAAATCCATGTTTCCGGCGGGTCGAAGACTTAATAGCATCATTAAACGAAAAGGCGCAATACCCCATCCGTCACGATGCGGTTATTACGGTAAAATGGATGTATGATTATTCGCAAGGAACTGATGAACAAAAACTCCCCCAATACATGCTTTAACAAAGACAAGGCGACCATTTATGAGCGATGATACCGTATATTTAAATCACATATTCGCCGCCATGGAACAGATCGACCGTTACACCAGAGGCATGTCTGAAAGTGAATTCCTTTCCCGCGCCATGGTACAAGACGCCGTTGTGCATCAGATCGAATTGATCGGAGAAGCAGCCAGTTGCATCTCTGTAGAATTTCAGAATGAACATCCCAAATTGCAATGGGCCAACATGACAGGCCTGCGCAAAAAGATCATCCCTGAAAGTTTCAACATCAATCTCGTCAATGTTTGGAACACCGTCCAGGACGACCTTCCTCTTCACAAACAGGCCATCAAAAAACTTTTATAAGCGATATTTACAAACTATCGCGCTATGCATTTACGCATCACCAGCGCGTGAACGCCGGAAAGAAATCAAGATACGCATGGATAAAATCCCCAATTCCCAATTAATAGAAACCGACATCCCCAGCAACCGCGCAAGCTGGAAAAAAATCGAACCGTTCGCCTTGACCTTTGACGGATACAAACACTGGGGCTCCTTCAAAAGATGCCGTGAAGTCGCCGAAGAAGGCGTCAAGCTATATCGCGGACAAAAAGAACTCACCCAGTCACTAACCGACCTGCGCACCTGCCTCTTCTTTGAATCACGGCGCTGGAAACATTTTGAAAAATCTCCATCCAAAAAAGGCATGGAGTACGTTCATATTCTGGTCGAAGCGATCCGCGTCCGCGTTGCTGCGAAGGAAATTCAATAATTTTTGAAGGAGCAGGAGAAAACTCTTGTTCAAAGTTAAATCATGAAATCCATTTATCAGGCTCTCGCCGAACTTGAGAAAAACAATCAATCTGCCGCGCTCTGCACGGTGACAAAAAGTGAAGGCTCCACGCCGCGCCACGTGGGCAGCAAAATGCTTGTCCATCCTGACGGGAATTTTATCGGCACCGTCGGCGGCGGCGAATTGGAAAACCGCGTTATCAAAGCCGCGCTTGAATCAATTCAAAACGAAACCGCCCAAACTCTTGCCTATTCAATGGCCGATCCTTCACGCGGCGACCCCGGCGTATGCGGCGGCCAGGTGGAGGTATTTGTGGAACCCATTCTTCCCACACCACTGCTGATCGTGATCGGCGCGGGGCATGTCGGCAAAGCGGTTGTGCATCTCGCAAAATGGCTCGGCTTTCGCGTGGCTGTCAGCGATGACCGCGCCGAATTTTGCACGCCCGAATCCATACCCGAAGCGGATGCTTATTATCCGGTGGCAATGGATGAACTCCCAAAACACATCACAATCGATAAACGAACGGTTCTTATCTTAACCACAAGAGGATCAGCCATCGATGCGGCTGGACTCTCCCCGCTGCTTGATTCCGCTGCCGCGTATATCGGCATCATTGGCTCAAAGCGCAGGTGGGCGACCACGGTCAAGGCATTAAAAGACAAGGGCGTTTCTGATGAAAAGATCGCGAGAGTCCACTCGCCGGTTGGGTTGGAACTACAAGCAGAAACGCCGGAAGAGATCGCAGTCAGCATTATGGCCGAGGTGATGATGCTCAAGGAAAAAGGAACGGGAAAGTCGATGAAGAGTAATTTGTGATGTGAACGATCACAGATACGAGAATGTTCGCGAAAACAGAATCAGGTTACAGGTTAAGAAAGAAGCGGTTCTGTGAGCAATACACTGTAAAAGGCAAGTAATTTTCAATCGAAGTATGAAACGTTTGCGGTTGGAATTCGTAAGAAGAATAGGAAAAACGGTTCTTGTTGCAGAAAGTTCATTCGGCTATAATCTGAGTGTTATTATAAAAAAGGAGAGAAAAAAACATGGCTAGAATTTTTGATGTCATTGAGTATGCAAATGAAATGAGCGATGAGATCGTCCATCGCTTCCCTGAAGAAGGTATCGGCGATTTTCGGATTGGCTCACAGGTGATCGTGCGCGAAAGCCAGAGCGCTGTATTCTTCCGTGACGGCAACGCGCTGGATGTGTTCAAACCGGGCCGCCACACGATCGCGACCGCAAACATCCCGTTGCTGATCGATTGGGTCGGCAAGGCGTTCAATGATCGCACACCGTTCCCCGCGGAAGTGTATTTCGTTTCGCGCAAGGAATTTGCAAATGAGAAATGGGGCACACCGCAGGCGATTATCGTTCGTAACCCCAATATGGGTTTTGGCGTGGCGCTGTTGCAGGGATTTGGAACCTATTCATTCCAGGTAAAGGATCCTCAACAGTTCGTTACGCAGATCGTCGGGGCGCAGGGCGCCTACCGTACTTCTGAAATCGAAGAACGCTTGAAGATGATTCTGCTTTCGAAATTGCAGGATGTACTCGGCGAAACTGGCGCGAAGGGAAATCCGGCGAGCAAATTGATCGGTCTGCCCGAGGAGATCGGCGCAGCGGTCCGCGTAAAGGCCAAGGAAGATTTTGAAGCCATCGGCCTGACCCTTAAGACATTCTATATCGGCAGCCTCAAACCAAGCCAGAAGTCGGCTCAGGAATTGCGCGATATGGGCATGCTCGATATGTCCACCTACACCCAATTGCAAGCTGCGGATGCAATGCGTGATGCGGCTCAGAATCAGAGCGGCGGCGCAGGTTTAACCGCTGGCATCGGCGCTGGTATGGGCATCGGCAATTTGATGGGACAGGCCTTACAAGGCGGTATGCAGAATAACTCACAGGGCGGCAGCGCTCCTTCTGGCGCGAAGATGCCCGATATCATGACCCCCGCTGAAGCGGCTCAGTTCATGAAAGTGACTGAAGAAGATATTATGGCCGCAATCACCGATGGAAGCCTGAAGGCGAAGAAAGTCGGCAAGGCATTCCGCATCAGCAAGGATAATCTCGATTCGTTCATGAATAGCTAAGCGTTGAAGAAATATGAAAGAGGAGTCTGAATTTTTCAGACTCCTCTTTTTGTTTTGGATGCTTCGTGTTAAGCGTTCAATCTTCCAATTCACTCATGATATCGACGACAGAGTCGAGGATATCACTTGCAAGAACGGATGCAGTGGTGCCAAGATCTTCGGCAGCGAGCAGACCAGCTTCAGCATGGATGTATGCGCCTGCAACCGCGGCATCGTAGGCGTCGAGTCCCTGAGCGCGCAGACCGACGATCAGACCCGCCAGTACGTCACCTGTGCCTGCACGCGCCAGCGCAGGCGATGCCACAGGGATAATGGTCATTTGTCCTGTTGGGGATGCAATGACAGTAAATGCGCCTTTCAAGACCACGACATGCCCCCATTCTTTTGCATACTTGCAAGCAACTTCACTGCGGTTTTCCTGAATTTCCTCTTTGGACAACCCCGTCAACGCGGACATTTCGCCAGCGTGCGGAGTGAGCACTGCAAGCGGAAATAATTTCTCATGCCAGTCTTCGATCTGCACCAGATGACGCAATCCATCGGCATCCACTACGGTGGGAAGTTTTACTTTAGAAATTACGGTCTCGATAAAAGTTCGGGTTGGAATATGATTTCCCATGCCCGGACCAAATAAAAAGGCGGTGGCACGGTGTACGTGATTCAAAAAAGTATCGGTTGCTTTTCCAGAAACAAAACCAGCTTCATGCGGAAGTAAAACCCAGGTGGCTTCAGGCAGTTGGCCAGCAAGCACGGCATGTAATGGTTCGGGCACAGCCAGCGTGACCAGGCCCGCACCAATGCGATAAGCGGCAGTGCCAGCCAACAGCGCCGCGCCGGTATAGTTCAGCGAGCCAGCTGCGATGAGCGCGGTACCAAATGTCCCTTTGTGTGAATCGAGTCTGCGTTCGGGTAAAAGCCCGGCGACGAGTTCATCGTCAGCGACTTCGGTTTTTAATTCGTTGAAAGATGCAAAGTCATCGGGCTGACCAATATCCACAAGCGCCAGTTCGCCGACGAATTCAAAAGCAGGCAATTTCAGCAAGCCCTGTTTAACTGCCGCCATCGTAACCGTAAGATCAGCAGGGATACATTCAAGCGCAACCTCGCCCGAGTCACAATCAACGCCGGAAGGACAATCGACAGCAATAATGTACGGCGGCTCGTCCATCTCTTCCATGACGACAAGCGAATGTTCCAACACAGCAGCGACCTCTGCTTTAAGCGGAAGTTTGATCCCGGTACCAAGCAGGCCGTCCAGCACAATTTCAGCGGATTCGAGATGCGCGGTCAATGTGTGAAAATCGCCATCATCTTCGGCAAGGGTCACTTCTCCGCCCGCAGCGAGTAGACGCGCCACATATTCATCATTTTTTTTGCGTTTAACCAGATAGGCGCCGGCGTGCCAGCCTTCTTCGGCGAGATGCGTCAATGCCACAAGCGTATCTCCGCCGTTGTTGCCCGATCCCACAAGACCAAGCACCTCTCCCCATTCCTCATCAAACGCGATCTCGTTGACAATCTCCGCAAGTCCACGGCCTGCGTTTTCCATCATTTCAGCATAAGGCAGGCCATTTGCATCTGCTTTGCTCCTTTTGCATCCGCGCACATGGTGACAAGTTTCGGGTGTTTACCCATATAGCTGTTGGTTGTGTAAAGCTCAAATGTGCGCAAAGAAGATTATACGTCTATTTCCTGCGCAGAACTCTGCTGAGCAAACATAAAAACAGAGGCTGACTTTATAAAGTCAGCCTCTGTTTTTATTGTCAAAATTTATCCCCACAAATCTACTGCAACATCTGCCAGCCCCAGCGCAAGCAATTTCTCTTTGGAAGGCTTTCCGGTCTCTTTATCCCAACCACGTGCTTCGTAATATGTTTCAAGAATGGCGAGCATATCAGGGACAAACCCCATGGTACCGCCTTCTGTATGCGGCTCCAGCAAAGCCTTGGGCAATTTATCATTTGCGCGGGTCAGCCCCATGCGATTATTGATGGCACGCTTGATATTCCAGCCGCGTTCTCCGGAGCGCATCATATCGTCGAGAGTCCATTCGAGGCCGCAGGCCGCATTGATCAAGTCCACTTGCATTTGCGGATCAACATTAGCAAAGATGCACATGATCGCTGAATTGAAGAATGTACGCCAATCCTGATGCTTCGCAACATTTGCAGATTTCTCCGCCTGCGCCTGACGTTCAAAATAGGTAATGCCGATCTTTTCATACGTGTGACCAAAATCCACGAAAAAATAATCAGACTGATTATGACAAGCCCCGCGTGGACTGGTTGCATAGGAAAGCGCCATACCAGAAACTCCGCGCGGATCATGGTATGCAACTTCAAGTCCATTCACCTGCACGGCTTCATCTTCAGCATCAAACGCTGCGCCAAACTGACGTGAGCCGCGTGACAATAAATCACCGATCCCCTCACGGCGCGCGATCATGTGAATCAATTGTCGCACCGCCATGAAACTTCCCCAGGTCAACTCAATGCCGCCAGTGTCCTGTTTTGTCACTTTGCCCATTTCATACAAATGAAAGGCCAGCCCGATCGTGTTGGCTGTGCTAATGGTGTCCATGCCATATTTATCGCATAATTCACCAAGGCGCACAACCTCTTCCAGATTGTCAATTAATAAATTTGGACCAAAGCCAACAATCGTTTCGTATTCAGGCCCCTTGCGCTTGTTGCCATCGCCAAGATTCACTACCCGTCCACAGGCGATCACACATCCCTGACACGCGCTGCTGCCAGTCAAAATACTTTCAGTCATCTTCGAACCGGAAATATTATCCACACCGGCAAACGAACCCTGATGATAATATTTTGCAGGCATCGAACCTAAATACTCGGCGTAATTTGCCACGCCTGCCGTGCCCACCTCGTGAATGATCTTGGCTTCGTTGTCCTGTTTGAGTGTACGATTGGCTTCAGAGCGCAGCGCAGAATAGCGTTCCATATCTTCAACCACGATCTTATTTTTTCCATAGACCGCAATCGCCTTGAGATTCTTCGAACCCATCACTGCGCCAAGTCCGGTTCGTCCCGCCATGCGACCATGGTCGCAACAAATGGATGAATACAAAACGCCTCGTTCTCCGGCTTCGCCAATTACTGCGACATGCGCCCCCTTGATCCCGACTTCCGCTTTGACAACTTCCTGCGTCTCATACACATCCTTCCCCCAAACATGCGCAGCGCTCTTTAATCTCAAGCCTGCCTTCTTCAATCCAAATATATACCGGGCTGGAAGATTTTCCTGTGATCCACAAACCGTCATAACCAGCCTTGCGCAGTTCTGGTCCCCAAAAGCCGCCAATGCCAGATTCCGCCCACAAATTTGTAGCGGGACTTTTCCCGCAGATCACAAAGCGTCCAGTCGTTGGACCAGATGTTCCGCTCAATGGGCCGTTGATAAACAATAAAGGTGACTCAGAAGAAAGCGGATTAAGTTCCTTCGTTAAATACGGATAAAGAATCCGCGCCGCGAGAGAAGCACCACCAAGAAAATCGCGTTCCCATTCTCTGGGAATGACAAACTCTTCGGATATTCCAGTTGTAAGATTAATTTTAAGAATGGGCAGCATACACGGTCAACTACACGATCTCTTCTGTCGCATCATTCGCCACGCGGACAAAGTCCAGCACGGTCGGCACATTACGCATCATATAGCCCATATTGCCTTGTACCTTGAGCTTCATCGTCATCATCGCAGTCATGGGACGATTTTGCCAGTGAGAACACTGAGTGATATTGTTATAGGATGCGGACAATGAAAAACTGGCTTGGGTAGGCAGATGCATCAGGCTTATAGACTGCCTTTCGGCACTTCCCATGCCACAGGTCCAGATAGAACGTGAGCTCCTCTTTTAAATTTCCTTCAGGCTCGATCTTAAAGAACAAATCCCCTTCCCAGTTCTTCGCAATCTCACTATATTTTTCATCGGAGTTAAGTTTTGCTTCGAGCCCCTGTAACCATTCTTCGCTTGGGAAGATCGCTGTCATAGTATTTGCCTCCAGAAATAGATATTATGCAATTGTACCATTATGGATTATATATAAAAATCCTTGCACAAATAAAAAAATAGTCTATGCTTAACGCCGGAAGATGAATTCATCCTTGTGCAATTTTAAAATTGCCAATATTTTATTTCTCTTGGAGGAGAAAATGAAGAAACTGTTCACCCTCGCCAGCCTGCTCGTGTTGGCATCTCTCGTACTTTCCGCTTGTGGTGGAAGCGGCCCAAAAGCAGACAACGTTCTTGATGATATTAAGAACCGTGGATATATTTTGATCTCAACCGATCCAAATTACGCTCCGCAGTCATTCCTTGACACCACTGCTTCCCGCCCTTCTGATACCAAATGCCCTTCTGATGCCTTGACCACGACCGAAATGCAAGGCTTCGATGTGGATGTTGCCAAAGCCATTGGTGATGCGCTCGAAGTGGAAACCTGTTTCGCCACCCCAGGTTGGGATCTCCTCACTGCCGGTAACTGGGCTGACAAATGGGACATGAGTGTTGGTTCCATGACCATCACCACCACCCGTCAGCAGGTGCTCGATTTCAGCGTGCCTTACTACTACACTCCCGCAGTTGTAGCCGTAGCCGCCGACTCTGAGTTCACCACTGTTGAATCCCTCGCTGGTCAGGCTTTGTGCGCCGGTGTTTCAACCACCTACGAATCATGGTTGAACAACGATATCGCCGCTCTCGGTTTACCCGAATCTTCCATCTACGCCAAAGTTCCCGAAGGTGTCACAGTTGTTCCGCTTGAGAGCGATCAGGAATGTGCTCAGTCCATCGCCGCTGGCCGCACCGACTTCGTTGGTTATGTAACTTCCGGAACCGTCGTAGACGCCAACCTCGCCGCTGGTTTACCCGTCCGCAAAATTGAAGGCGCTGTGTACTCTGAAGACCTCGCCGCCGCTTTCGACAAGGCTTCCACACTCGATACAACCTCCCTGCGCGCCAAAGTGGACGAAATCTTCACAGCCATGCACGCAGACGGCACACTCTCTGCCCTCTCCATCAAATGGCTTGATGGACAAGACCTGACACAGGCTCCTAAATAAATTTTTTGTGCAATAAAAGGGAAGCGGCTTAAGCCGCTTCCCTTATTTTTTATTTTCAGGGAGATCGGCATGAATATCTTTTCCAAAGCACAAGATGCACCCAAGTCACAAGCCGAATTGATCTACGAATTACAGGCACGCAAAGAGCGCCATTTCCGCGCTAATGTAGGGCTTTCCTGGTTTATTCTCCTTTTTATTCTTGTTTTTACATTCAGTGGTCAGGAAATTACCATTGGCTCAACAACTTTCAGCGGAATCAAAGTTGACACTGAATTCATCAGGAACAACCTGACATTTATCGCTGGCGGCTTGGGAGAGACCATCAGAATCTCGATCATGTCCATTGTGTTGGCAATGATCCTCGCCCTGCTGGCTGCTCTCGGACGGCTTTCCACCTTCCCTCCGATTTATGCGCTTAGCACTTTTTACGTCTCACTTATCCGTGGGACTCCCCTTTATTTACAGATATTCTTTTTCTTCCTCGCACTTCCTCAGTTGGGTATTATTTTGCCCGGCATCATCGCGGGCGTATTGGCCCTGGGACTTAATTACGGTGCATATATGTCGGAGATTTTCCGCGCGGGGTTAAGTTCCGTGGGCAAAGGTCAACGCGAAGCGGCCATTGCGCTTGGCATGACCCCCACACAAACCATGCGCCGTGTTATTCTCCCGCAGGCACTACGCTTCGCC
Organism: Candidatus Villigracilis proximus; assembly: GCF_016717045.1. Taxonomy (NCBI): domain Bacteria; kingdom Bacillati; phylum Chloroflexota; class Anaerolineae; order Anaerolineales; family Candidatus Villigracilaceae; genus Candidatus Villigracilis; species Candidatus Villigracilis proximus. The sequence goes on from NZ_JADJUO010000007.1 coordinate 113,949, forward strand.
ATTCCTCCCGTCGGCAATGAATTTATCGCCATGACCAAAGACTCCGCGCTGGTTTCCGCCACAGGCTTCGTGCATGAATTAATGTGGCGTTCCACAAAAGTAGGTCGCGCACAATTCCACAACCTTGAGGCGCTGATCATGGCAGCCATGTTCTACTGGGGATTGACCCTGATCCTCACTTACGTCCAAAGCATCATCGAAAAACGCCTCGCCAAAGGAGATCGATAACATGGTTCCGATCGTAAAGATTTCCAACCTTGATAAATATTTTGGCCGCCTGCACGTATTAAAAAATATCAGCCTTGAGGTTCCACCCAGGCAAGTAGTCTGTTTGATCGGGCGCAGCGGCTCAGGCAAAAGCACCCTGTTGCGCTGTATTAATTTTCTCGAAGAACCATCCCGTGGCAGCATTGAAGTGGACGGCATCCATGTCAGCGGCGGTGAAAAGGGTAAGGAACATCGCCGGCTCATTCATGAAGTCCGCCTGAAAACAGGCATGGTGTTTCAGGAATTTAATTTATTTCCGCATATGACCGTGCTTGAAAATGTAATCGAAGGCCCCGTCATCGTAAAAGGCATGGACAAAGCCAAAGCGATTGAAATCGCAAAAATGAACCTTGACCGTGTGGATATGCTCTGGAAAAAAGATGAATATCCCATGCGCCTTTCGGGCGGACAAAAGCAGCGGGTTGCCATTGCCCGCGCGCTCACGATGGAACCCAAGGTCATGCTTTTTGATGAACCTACATCAGCCCTTGACCCTGAGCTGATCGGCGAAGTACTCAACGTAATGAAAAAGGTCGCCCAGGAAGGTATGACCATGATCGTGGTGACCCATGAAATGGGCTTCGCCCGCGAAGTGGCAGACCGTGTCCTTGTGATGGGAGAAGGTGAATTGATCGAAGATGCCAAGCCAAGCGACCTGTTCACCAACCCCAAAGATCCGCGCACCAAAGCCCTCATCGACCGCTATCGCTCCGAGGAACAATAAATGACCGTTGCAATTACACGTGAAGTGAGTTCCCGTTTCAGTGAATGTGAACTGACTCATATTGACCGCACACCAATTGATGTGAATGTTGCGCGCGCGCAGCATCATGAATATGTCAACTCACTCGCCGCTCTTGGATGTCAGATCGTGGAATTACCCGCCGAAACAGATTTGCCTGACTCTGTTTTCGTGGAGGATACAGCTTTTATCCTGCCGGAAGTAGCGGTCATCACCCGGCCCGGAGCTGATTCTCGCAAACCGGAAACAGAATCCATCATCCACGCATTATCCCCCTACCGCCCGCTTGTGCATATCTCTGCCCCTGCAACAGTGGATGGTGGCGACGTGCTTGTGCTTGGAAAGAACATCTATGTCGGCTTATCCACCCGCAGCACTGCATCCGCACTGGAACAATTACAAAACCTGCTGGACAATTATGGGTACACCATCATTGGCGCAGAAATGCAGGATTGCCTGCACCTAAAAACAGCCGTGACCCGTGTGGACGACAAGACCCTGCTCATCAACAAAAACTGGGTTGCACCGTCCTACTTCAAAGGCTATGAACTGATCGAAGTAGACCCCGCGGAACCCTTTGCTGCCAACTGCCTGCCGGTCGGCGACGGTATCATCTACCCAACAACCTTCCCGAAAACAAAGCAAAGACTGGAAGAAAAAGGCTTCAAGGTATCAACTGTCAACGTAGATGAATTGGCAAAAGCCGAAGGGGCGGTCACCTGTTGCAGTTTGATCATATAATGAATTGATTATCGCTTAAAATCTCCGTCTATATTCGGCGGAGATTTTTTTCATGTCCAAACACAAAGCAAGTCAGACAAACCAAATAAAGGCAAAACAAACATTGATCTGGTTTAATCGGTTAATAAAGGTACAGAAATGAAACCCAAAAATAAACACGGGTTTGCGTCAAGCAACCAAAAGGATGGGTGGCTTAAAAAATACAGGCAAAAAGAAAAAATAATCAAGCGCTCGGGCAGCGCGATGCCCTTCTAAATGCGATTGCCCAGTCAGCTCAAAAACTCCTCAGCGCACAAGATTGGCGGACGGAGATTAATGATCTGTTATGTCTGCTGGGAAAGGCCACCCAAGCCAGCCACGTATATATCTTTGAAAACCATCTGGACGAAAACAAAAAGTTGGTCACCAGCCAAAAATATGAATGGGTCGGCGAAGGTCAAAATATAGAGATTGCCAATCAGGAATTTCAGAATGTCCCACTGCAGGAAGACGGCGCATCCAATTGGTATGCAACAATTAGCGCAGGAAAACCCTTCTACAACACAACAAAGCTTTTCGCATCAGAGTGGAAAAATTCCAAAAGCCGCAGTGAGATAAAAACCCTGCTGGATGTACCGATCTTCGTAAATAATACATGGTGGGGTGTGATCGGATTTGATGATTGCAAACGTGAAATGGCCTGGTCACAGGCAGATATTGACGCCATGCAAGCTGCGGCTGGAATGCTGGGCGCGGCCATTAAACGCCAGCAATCTGACGCTGCCCTGCGAATTTCTGAAGAAAAATTCCACACCACGTTTCACCACACCTTTATCCCAATGGTGATCGGCCGTATCTCAGATAAAGTGATTCTGGATGTTAACGAAGCCTTCTCCAACGAGATGGGCTACACAAGAGAAGAAGTCATCAACCACAGCGCAGATGAATTGAGATTGTGGGTAAATGCCGAGGAACACATACAGCACAGCCGGTTGCGGCAAAAACAGGGCTACACCCGTGAGTTCAAAGCAAAATTCAGAAAGCAGTCCGGTGAGACCGGAGTGATGCTTGTCTCAACCGCTCCGTTAACTGTTAATGAAGAAGCCTGTGTGTTGTACACACTCTATAACATTACAAAGATCGAAGATCTATTAAGTGAATTACGCGATAAAAATAATGAACTGGAAAGATTTACCTACACGGTTTCCCACGACCTGAAAGCTCCCCTCATCACAATCGGCGGCTTTGTTGGCTATCTTGAAAAGGATATTCTGGCAGGCAACGCAGAAAAAGCCAGACAGGACGTTCAACGCGTCATGGACGCAGTGTACAAGATGCAGACGCTGCTTAACGAATTACTTGAATTATCCAGGCTCGGCAGAGTTGTAAATAAAAAAGAGAATGTCAACATCGGCGAGATCGCGGAGGAAGCCGTTCGGTTGCTGCAAGGCCGATTAATATCAAGTAATGTGAAAGTAAAGATAGAAAAGGACTTGCCATTTATTCAGGGAGACCACGCCCGCCTGCTGCAAGTCGTTCAAAACCTTATTGATAACTCAGCAAAATTCATGGGAGATCAACCAAACCCGCTGATCGAAATTGGAATAAAAACTCGTGATCCTCATCCTGTATTTTATATCCGCGATAATGGAATGGGCATAAACGAAGAATATCATGACCGTATATTTGGGTTGTTTGACAAACTAAACGCCAAAACTGACGGCACAGGGATCGGCCTGGCACTGGTAAAGCGGATCATCGAACTGCATAACGGAAAAATTTGGGTTGAATCTGACGGGAAGAACAAAGGCAGTACGTTTCTCTTCACCCTGTCAGATGCAGCCCGGCATTAAAAAACAAACTCCCTTTCGGGAGTTTGAGTGCGCTGGAGAGGACTTGAACCTCCACGCCTTACGGCACACGCACCTCAAGCGTGCCTGTCTGCCAATTCCAGCACCAGCGCTAGAGCAGGTCGTATTATAATCGGCTTGCTTTTCTTGTCAAGCACAAATTCATAGGAGAACTGTTATGGTCCGAATCGTTGTAGACGCAATGGGAAGTGATGATTTCCCAAAGCCGGATGTGGAAGGCGCAGTAATGGCGGCGCGCGAATATGGTGTGGAGATTATTCTGGTTGGTGACGAATCAATTATCAAACCGGTATTGAATGCACAAAATACAAGCGGGCTTTCGATCCGCATCGTCAACGCACCTGAAACCTTGACGATGGAAGACAAAGGCGAGAACCTTGTTCTGAAGGCGCGCAACAAGGACGCAAAGAATTCCATGGCCGTCGGCATTGACTTAGTCAAGAGCGGCGAAGCAGATGCATTTGTCAGCGCAGGCAACACAGGCGCGGGCATGGTTACTGCATTATTCCGCCTGGGCCGCATCCGTGGCGTGGATCGCCCTGCGCTCGCCCCGATCTTCCCCACAGCCACAGGCACATGCGTGGTGCTGGATATTGGCGCCAACCCTGATTGCAAACCGGAAAATCTTTTGCAATTCGGAATTTTAGGGAGTATCTACGCCGAGAAAGTACGCGGTGTAAAGAATCCAAAAGTAGGATTGGTATCAAACGGTGAAGAAGAAGGCAAAGGCAATGAGTTGGTAAAAGGTGCCACGCCATTATTCAAAGCATCCAACTTGAACTACTTTGGCAATGTGGAAGGCAAGGAAGTGATCGGCGGTAAAGTGGATGTCGCTGTAACAGATGGCTTCACAGGCAATGTCATGTTAAAAACATCCGAAGCCGTTGCCAAGTTGATCACCGATAAGATACGTGAGATCATTAAAAACGGAAATATCTTGACCAAGATCGGCGGACTGTTGGTGAAGCCCGCGCTTGGGGCGATCAAGAAACTACTCGACCCCGGTGAACAGGGCGCAGCCCCCATGCTCGGCGTCAATGGACTGGTATTTATCGGTCATGGCCGCTCGGATGCTTTTGCCATGAAAAATGCCGTCCGTGTGGCAAAACATGCTGTGGACGTAAAAGTGTTGGACGCAATGAAATCTGCAATCGAAGAGAGTCTCAAAAAATAAAATGAAAATCATCAAAAACGAAAAATTGATCGAACGGAATGGAAAGATCGGCCAATGGACAAGCCTTGCCGCATTAGTGGTTCTTGGTCTCGGCATGTACATCTCATTTTCAAAGCCTGAATGGTTTACATATTCCGTGATATGTCTGGTGGTCGGCTTTATCATGACCCAGATCGGCATGTACATGGGCAACCGCTGGGGACGTTCTCCCCGCCCCGATGAAAAATTTGACGCCGGGCTCAAAGGTCTGCACAGTGACTTCAATCTGTATCACTATTCTTCTCCTGTTTCGCATCTGTTAATTGGCCCCTCAGGCATATGGGTATTGCTGCCTATCATCAGCGCGGAAAAGTAGCCTTCGAGAAAAATCGCTGGAAACTAAGCGGCGGCGGGGTTATGCCAGCCTACATGCGTATCTTCGGGCAGGAAAGCATTGGCCGCCCGGAAATTGACGCGGAAAACGATGTCCGAACGTTGACAAAATTTTTTGCAAAAACAATGGATGAGAATAGCATCCCAGAAATCAAACCCATTTTGGTTTTCACCAGCGATGAAGTTGAATTGGAAGCAGGCGATTCCCCGATTGCCGCAATGAAATTAAAGCAGCTCAAGGAGTTTCTGCGCCAGGGAGCCAAAAGCCGCGTTCTCACCATGCAACAGATCGCGAAAATTTCAGAACTTTTTGAAACATCCTGATTAGCCGCCCCACAAAGAGAAGATCATAAAAATGGTCTTCTCTTTTTCTGTATATTTTCACTCATCAACACAAACCAATAAAGTTTGCGCGCAAATCAGCCGCATAAATCTTATGGTACACTTGTTCTAATATGACATCCATTGTTTCCATTGACATAGAAACCACAGGCCTCGATGAAAATCGTGAGGCCATTATTGAAGTTGCCGCCGTTAAATTTAATGGCCGCCGCAAAGAAGATGAATTCACCACACTAATCAATCCCGGAAAAGCCATTCCCGATTTCATTACCGGTTTAACCGGCATTGATAATTCAATGGTTCGCAATGCGCCGCGCCTGCGCGACATTGCACACGAGCTAACCGCCTTCGTTGGCGATTTTCCCATCCTTGGTCACAATGTCAAATTCGATATTGGCTTTCTGCGTAAAGCCGGGCTCTTTCAATATAACCAAACGATCGACACCTACGAACTCGCTTCGGTCTTAATGCCAGCCGCCAGCCGTTACAATCTCGGCTCGCTCGGCCAACAGTTAAAGATCCCCCTCCCCGCCACACACCGCGCTTTAGACGACGCCCGCGTCACGCAAGCCTGTTACGTACGCCTGCTCGACATGGCGCGCGAACTTCCGCTTGAGACCTTGCAACAAATTGTTGACCTCGGCAATTTTGTAGATTGGGATGCAGGCTGGGTCTTTGAACAGGCATTTCAACTGCGCACCAAAGATGGGATTCAACCCAAACAGACTCGCAGCGCATCTTCATCCAAACTGACACTTGGTGCGGCGAAAAAAGATTCGCTTCCCCTTGAGAGAAACGAAGACCCAACCGCGCTCGATCCTGAAGAAGCCGCCTCTGTACTTGAATATGGCGGCCCCTTCTCGCAATATTTCGAAGCGTATGAACAGCGTCCGCAGCAAGTGGATATGCTCAAAGCGGTAACGAATGCCCTTTCAAACGGGAACCATTTACTGGTCGAGGCGGGAACCGGTGTTGGTAAATCGTTCGCGTATCTGGTTCCGGCGGCCATGTTTGCAGTGCAGAATAATACTCGCGTCGTCATCTCCACCAACACGATCAACCTGCAAGATCAACTCATCAAAAAAGATATTCCCGATCTGCAAGCCGCGCTTAACCTTGATGTGCGTGCTTCAGTATTAAAAGGCCGCTCAAATTATCTTTGCCCGCGCAAAGTGGATTACATGCGCTCACACGGCCCAACGAATGCAAATGAAATGCGCGTACTGGCAAAAATTATTGTATGGAGCATAGATAATCACAGCGGCGACCGCAATGAACTAAATCTCACCGGCCCAAGTGAACGCGAAGTATGGGGCCGCCTTTCTGCTGAAGACGACAACTGCGACACCGAAACCTGCCTCGGGCGTATGGGCGGCTCATGCCCATTTTTTCGCGCAAAACAAGCCGCGCAAACTTCTCACTTGCTGATCGTAAATCACGCATTGCTGCTCTCAGATGTTTCCACCGGCAGTAAAGTTTTACCTGAATATGATTACCTGATCGTTGACGAAGCCCATCACATGGAATCAGCAGTTACCAGCGCACTATCATTTCGCATGACGCAAAACGATCTGGAACGGATGCTGAAAGAATTAGGCGGATCATCCGCAGGATTGATCGGCAGACTGTTGACCGAAACCAACGAGGCGCTTCGCCCCTCAGACTTTGGCCTGCTCCAGCAAAAAGCGAAGCGAGCCACCGACCAGGCTTTTCGCCTTGAGCAATTATCCAAACAATTTTTTGATGCCGTAAGTGATTTCATTGCCATTCAGCGCGAAGGCCAGCCTTCCAGCAACTACTCATGGCAAATGCGCATCACACCATCTGCACGCACATTGCAAGGCTGGGACGATGTGGAACTGATGTGGAGTCAGGTGGGCGAGACGATGGGTCTGCTCCTGAAAACACTCGATGAAATTTACAAAGCGCTCGGCGAAATTTATTCCAATGGACATGAAAACGTGCAGGATGTGATGGGCAACCTGAGCAATCTAATGCGCCGCATGACCGAATCAGAAGCTGCAGCCTCCGGCATGATGCACAAGCCTTCCAACGAACTGATCTATTGGGTTGAAGTAAACCCACGCGGTGAAAGACTTTCTCTTAACGCAGCCCCCTTGCGCGCCGGGCCGCTCGTCCAAAAACATTTATGGCACGAAAAAGCCTGTGTCATTATGGCGTCAGCTACACTGACCACACATGGCGAATTCCGCTATGTGCGTAACACGCTGGCCGCTGAAGAAGTGGACACCTTATCGCTTGGCTCGCCATTCGACTATGAATCAAGCACCTTGCTTTATGTGGCAAATGATATTCCAGAACCTAATGCAAACGGCTATCAACAGGTCCTTGAACGTACGATTATCTCCACGGCCAAAGCCACTGGCGGACGTATGCTTGTGCTTTTCACATCCTATGCGGCGCTCAAGAAAACTGCGCAAACCATTACAGGTCCGCTGGCGCGCGAGGATATTTATGTCTTCGAGCAGGGCGAAGGCGCATCACCAAACGCACTGCTTGAATCTTTCAAATCCACAGAACGCGCTGTGCTGCTTGGAACCCGCTCTTTCTGGGAAGGCGTGGATGTGCCCGGCGACTCACTTTCTGTCGTTGTCATCACCAAACTCCCCTTTGACGTTCCCTCTGACCCGATCATCTCGGCTCGCTCTGAACTGTATGAGGATTCCTTCAATGAGTATTATCTCCCCGAATCCATTTTGAAATTCCGCCAGGGATTTGGCCGCCTGATCCGCACTGCCTCAGACCGGGGTGTTGTTGCAATTTTAGATAAACGCGTGCTGACAAAACAATACGGGAAATTATTTCTTGAATCCCTGCCGCAATGCACAGCGCGTCAGGGTGCATCCACCGGATTGGCAAAGATGGCAAGTGACTGGCTGGGGACATAAACCTCAAGTTGCCTTTAAACAGGCATGTTGTATATATACTTCTGCTGTTTAAAGTTTAAGAAGTTAATCCATAAAGAGATACGAATTTCAAAAAGAAATTCGTACCTCTTTATAAAAAAAGTTAATTCAGATTTTAATAAATCCGTCTGGGAGATTTTCGTCAAACACAGAAATTAATCGGATTTCAATTTTCGAAGGATGGTGGATAGATCATCCAAAGAAAGAAACGCATCAACAATTTTGGGGTCAAAATGCGAACCGGACAATTCGTATATACTCTTCTTCACTTCCGCAGGTAAAATTCCTTTACGGTAGGGGCGGTCAGATACCAGCGCATCCCACACATCAACCACTGAAAAAATTCTGGCAGCGAAGGGAATTTCCTCGCCTTTCAGTCCGCGCGGATAGCCTGAGCCGTCCCATTTTTCATGATGACAATAAGGAATATCAAGCGCAGGATGCAGAAATTTGATCGGCTTCAACATTTCAAACGCATAAATCGGATGTTGCTGGACAAGTTCTCGCTCCTCTTCTGTCAGCCCGCTCGGCTTTAACAAAATACCATCAGGAATCGCCATCTTTCCAATATCATGTAATAAAGCGCCCCTTGTAATATGCACCATCGCCTCATCATCCACGCCCATGGATCTTGCCAACCGCTCCGTCAACACGGTGACCCTTTTGGTGTGTCCCTCAGTTTCCTTGTCACGCAGATCAAGTGCGCGCACCCAGCCTTCAAGTGTGGCGCTATAAGCGATCTCCAACTCGGCATTGCTGGCTTGAAGATCATCGAATAATCGCGCATTATCAATTGCAACTGCAGCCTGATTTGCAAAAGCAGAGATCAGGCTTAAATCATCATCCTGAAAAATTCCGGTATGTACGCGGTTGTCCACATAGATCACACCGATCAACTCATCTTTAAGTTTAAGGGGAACACATAAAATAGAAAGCAAGCGATAGGCCGCCACGCTCAATTGCTCAATAAAGCGTGGATCATCCTGTGCATTTGTAGTTAAAACAGCCTCGCCAGTCTTCACCACCCGCCCTACAATCGTTTTGCTGATCGCAAATGCATCTTCGTTCAAATCCACATGATCGATCCCGCGCGCGATGCGTACCTTCATTTCGCCGTCAAATTCCCGCAGCATCAAAAATCCGCGTTCCGCGCCCATCAAAGCAATCAATGTATCCATAACTTCTTCAAGCACCTGTTTCAATTTCAGCGAAGAGTTAATGGCACTCCCCACACCCACCAACACCCTAACCTGCCTTTGGTGGGTATCAAAATAGTTCGTCGTTCCCTGCTTAATGGAGTTAAGGGAGCTTGATATTTGCGTAAGATCACGCAAAACCAGAGAGGTCTGTCCGTCGTTTGTGCGGGCAAGGTGCGCCATCACACGCATCAACATCTTATTCATCTCCCCAAATTGTTTTTGTATGGACTGCGCGTCTAAAGATTGAGGCATTAAAATACTCCTGAAACAATCACCCTTTACCAGGGAAACCCTATGTTTTTAAAAAACTCGTTTTAAATTGTCGTCTATTTTAATCGGTTACGGGAAAACAGTTAATGCAAATACTCATCCATCTCTAAGTTTTCCCGAAGCCAAAAAAATTAACCTGGTCTATTCTGCTGCATAAAGGCATTTACCCAATTTTTAATTCACAGTATTGAAAAAATCGCATCGTTCAAATAAAAGGAGTGCCGTTTCTCACGAAACAGCACTCCTCATTTTTAATACTAAAGCTTTGGCAGGACAATGGACTGTTGTTTTTGATATTTGCCCTTCTTATCTGCATAGGAAATATCACACTCTTCATCCGCCTCAAAAAACAAGACCTGTGCCAACCCTTCATTTGCATAGATCTTGGCTGGCAAAGGTGTGGTGTTTGATATTTCAAGTGTCACAAATCCCTCCCACTCAGGCTCAAACGGCGTGACATTGACAATGATCCCACAGCGCGCATACGTGGATTTGCCCAAGCAGACCGTCAATACTTTGCGTGGAATGCGAAAGTATTCCACTGTGCGTGCCAGAGCAAAAGAATTCGGCGGGACAACACACACATCCCCTACAAAATCCACCATCGATTTAATATCAAAATTCTTCGGATCAACCGTAGCAGAAAAAACATTGGTGAAAATCTTGAACTCATTTGCTACACGCACATCGTATCCGTATGACGAAACACCGTACGAAATCACCCCTTCCCGTACCTGATTCTCAACAAAAGGTTCGATCATTTTATGCTCATGTGCCATCTTACGAATCCAGTGGTCGGGTTTTAATCCCATCTTATTCTCCTTATTTTTGTCGGAAGACCGACAAACCATGAAAGTAGGTATTCTTCAACATTACCATGATTTTATAACAAAACTGCAAATACGCAATCACAGCTTATTGATATAATCATTCTGCTTAATATAATGGTTAAGCACTAATTCACGAAGAGGAGACAATAAATGAAGAAGTTTTTTGGGTTTTTAGGTAACGAGGTCATACTTGGCACCATGATCGCGTTGTTGAGCGTATTTACCGCTCTCGCCAGCTACCAGGGCGCCATGGCAGATTCTGAACAAAACAAATATGAAATAATGGGCATGAAAGACCTGAACGATGGCAACGTCTTCTATCTTGAAGCAAATCAGAACTGGCTGCAAGACGACAACAACTACGACAACTGGTATACCAATCAGGATACCAACCCGAAGTTGCCGCATATTACGAAGGCAACTTCAGCGATGCTTGATCACCGCTCTTGAACAAGATACATATCCTGATCAGTATGAAGAAGAACTATACGCAGACGCCAACGCATACTTCGATCATCTGAAAATGCCTTCAATCTGGCGGGGCAGTATGACGAACGCGGCGATCAACTCCAACTCGTCATGCTTATCATGGCACTCGGACTGGCCTTATCCGCGTGGGCATCTTTACTCAGTGCCGATAGCAACATGCGCCTCGCGTTTTCCCTCTTCGGAATCATCGCATTTGCTGCAGCGCTTTTCATCTACATTTTCCAGGTTCCTGCTGTCATCGTGTAATACAAGATAACCAAATAAAACAGACTCGTCTTTCATCGACGAGTCTGTTTTATTTTTAAAAACTTCCAAACTCCAAACAGTGCAGGTATAATGCCTGCATGGCAAACAAAACGTACCGACAAAACCTCAATGAATGGCGCGCCGAACGCGACCTGGGCATTCGTAAAGAAAATGGATGGCTTGCACTGGTCGGCTTGTTCTGGTTAAAACTTGGAAAAAATTATTTTGGCTCAGACCCAAAATGTGAAATCCAATTGCCTGAACGACTGCCCGCCAACATTGGCTATTTGGAGTACAACGGAAAATCGGTTTCATTGCGCACAAATACCGGGCAAAAAGTCAACGTAAACGATAAGAGCGTTGATTTTGCCATTCTCCAACCCGATATTTCTGACAACCCCAGCTTCATTAGCATGGACGATGTGCGGCTGGTTATCATTCAACGCGGCAACCGGATTGGCGTCCGCATGTGGGATAACCAACGCGAAGAGAGACGGACCTTCCCCACCCGCACCTGGTTCGACATCGATGAAAATTTTCGTGTCCCGGCCACCTACACCGCCTATGACCGCCCTAAAATGGCTTATTTCCCCGACCTGACAGGTGAGAAATCCGAATTCCCAGTTGAAGGCTATCTCTCCTTTGAGTTCAACGGAAACCATTATCAATTTGATGTAAATAAGGAAGATGACGGCGAACTCTTCATCCGCTTTTGGGACCAGACCAGCAAGATCGAAACCTATCCTACAGGCCGCTATCTGATCGCAGACGAAGAAGATGGCAAGTATTTCATTGATTTCAACAAAGCCTATTCACCACCCTGCTCCTTCACCAATTTCGCCACCTGCGTTTTCGCCCCGGAACAAAATCACCTCGATTTTAGGGTGACGGCCGGAGAAACGTACACAAAGCATTAAACAAAAAGAGCCGCTCTTGATCAGACGGCTCTTTTTTGTTGCTTCTCTTGCAGCTAAAACATTTTGAATAAAATTTCAGGAACCCAAAACCTGCCAAATCCCATAAACCCAAGCACAACCGAAACAGACAGGATCAATACCCCAACCGCAATCAGAACCCGATCCCGATTTTGATAGGTCAACACATCCAACCATGTGCGCGGACCAACGCCAAAGGCGCGCAAATCCATCGCGTCAATAATATCTTCACTGCTGATAATCGCATGAATGGTCACCGGCACAAAAATGGGACCCAGCTTCCGCACCTGCTGAATGAGGCCGCCGCTGATCTTTTCGAGTTCATAGCCGCGTGCGCGCTGCGCATCCATCGTTAATTGAAAATCACGGCCAAAGGTTGGCACAAAGCGCATGGTCAAATCCATGGCGTAGGCGAATTTATCAGAAAGCCCCAATCCTTTAAATGTAATGCCGTATAACGCGGGATTTAATGAATACGGGATCACAATGGTCATCACCGCGATACTGGAAGCACGCACCGCCTGACTCACTGCATAAAACACACGCTCGGCTGTGACTTTCAAAACTGGAGTCCATCCCAGAATGGAAAATGACGCCCTGAACTCACGGATCAGATGCTCTTGTGTATACACTTCAGCCCCGCCCCGGCCTGTAAGGAATGTAACAAAGGCAAAAAATAAAACAAAGCCAACAATAAATAAAAATGCGCGGCGCATCTCATGCCACTTCACACCAGATGTGAACAAGACGAACATCGCGATCACAAAGAACGGAAGCAAAAAGCGCACATCCCAAAACGTGAGTGTGGCAAAAAGATTGCAGATATAGAAAATGACCCAAGCTCGCGGGTCAAACGATTGGATAAATGAATTTTCACGTTTTCGATAACGCCAGGCAACTAACATAAGAGGACACCAGTGGAATGCATGAAGAAAAAAATCAGAAGTCAGTAAGCAGTGACTAAAATTAGTCACTGCTTACTGTTTGATGAGAAACTAACGACCAGATTGTGCGCGTGTGGACGTATACGCAACAACAAGCATCGGAACGAGAATTGCCGCAAAGATCAAGTTCGGGCCAGCCGCAGGAAGGAACTGACCAACGATCGTAACCGGCAGAGTGAAGCCATTAATGACCATGTCAGAAAGTGAGGCGAAGAGCAGGCCGACGATATTACCCAGCATACCCCATGTTACAGCAGTGGCAATATCTTCATTGTCTCTAAAGAAGTAACGCACACCGAAGACCAGCGCAAAACCAATGAGAATTGCAAGGCCGGCGAAGATCGAGATCTGCGCATCACCATACACGCCTTCATTGTCATTGTAGTAGAGCATATTCGCCTGACCACGGTTCATGAAGAACAATAAAGCGGTAACGACAGCCAATCCGCCGCTGACATAAAGCACGGTGTCCATGCTCTTCTTCTTATCGGAGAATAACATCCACATGCCAGAGACGAAGCCGATCAAGCCGTTGCCAATGCTCCATTGCGGAGAAAGACCAAAGCCGGTCAGCGCATCACCGAACATGTTGCCAACTGCGCCGGTGAAGAAACCAACGACAGGGCCGAAAGCGAAGCCGAAGAACATCGGGATCGCGATCGCAGGGCGAAGTGAAACCTGGCTCAAAGAAGGCACAACGAAAACGGTACCGTTGAACAACCAGGAAAATACAGCGTACAACGCCGCACCGATCGCCATCCACACCACTTCACGTGTTCCAACTTCCCAGGCCTTGTTGGCTTTGGTCGCAAAATATACGCCAAAAGCAAGGGCAATGCCGATCACAACAAAGGCAAAGCGGGCAACAACACTGCCCTGATCCACTGAGAAATTCAATGCGGCGCCTTCAGCAGGCTCCTGTGCACCAAGCACAAACATGACTACTGCAAACAGGGCGAGTACTGCAACTAATGAAATTAATACATTGGTAAATTTCTTATCCATCTTACATTCTCCTTCTTTTATTTTTAATGTGGAGTGCAGGAGCTTACGCCTGCAAGTGCAACGGCAAGCCGTTCTACTCCATAAACTTAAATATGTGCCAACGCCTCGGCTCGCATGAAGCGGCCCGTCGTGCTGAGTCGCTTGAGGTTGAGAGCCAGTAATGAGGTGGGAATGATGCGATTGGCTTTTAGTCGATCAAAGTCGCGCAGCACATCCTGCGGTTTTCCATCTGCAATGAGTCTTCCATCTGAGATCATCAAAACACGATTGGCGTAAATTGCCGCGAGGTCAACATCGTGTGTGATGAACATGATGGCTTCAAAAGCGGGCATTTGCAAAATCGAATCCATGAATTTCATGTAATTCTGATAATCCTGCCCGGCAGTTGGCTCATCCATCACAAGGATTCGGGAACGCATCGCAAGAATGGCCGCAATGCTCACGCGCTTTTGCTGGCCAAATGAAAGCGCCAGCGGAGGGTCTTTCTCTTTTTCAGAAAGGTTCACGATCTTTAGCGCCTCTTTCACCTCCAGTTCAATTTGTTCCTTGCTGTGTTTCATGTTTGTCGGGCCAAATGCGAGTTCTTCACGAACGGTCGGCGCAAACAACATATGGCTCGGACTCTGAAACACATAACCCAACATGGTGGCGATCTCCGCGACACTCGCTTCAGTCGTATCGCGTTCGCCAACAAAAACCCTGCCAGATTTCGGTTTCAACAAACCGATGGCATGTTTTACAAAAGTAGTTTTTCCTGCGCCATTCGGGCCAAGCACCGCGATCACATCACCACGATTAATTTGAAGATTGATGCCATGCAGAATCTCAACTCCGGATTCATACCCGAAAGCGACATTTTCAAACCTGACAAGCGCATCCTGCCCAACCTGTGAGCTGGTCACTCCGGGAAGAATTTTGATCTCCGCTGGAGCAGGATCCAGTTTTGCACGCTCAACAATATCTTCAGCGGGCAGCTTCACTTCGCGATAGTTCACCACTTTTGACAACCCCGCCACATCGCCAAGGTATCGTATTTCGCCATCGCTCATGAACATCACCCGCTCAGGATGGATTCGCAACACATCTTCGACCCGATGCTCCACCATCAAAATGGACAGTCCCTGATCGGCCAGCAAGCGCACCGCATCCAACGTATCCTGCGCAGATGCCGGGTCAAGGCTGGCGAGCGGTTCATCCAACAACACGATCGAAGGACGCATGGCAAGCACACCTGCCAATGCAACTTTTTGTTTTTCACCGCCTGAGAGATTAAAGGTCTCACGGTTTCGCAAATGAGAAATTTTTAGAAAGTTTAAAGCTTCATCCACCCGGGGAAATATCTCTTCGCGCGGCATACCGAGATTCTCAAGCCCAAACGCAACTTCGTTAACGACCTTTGTGCCAAGGATCTGGCGTTCCGGGTCTTGAAGCACAGTGCCGATCTTTTGCGAGATCTGAGAGAGCTTCCAGTCTTTTACTTCTTCACCAAAGACTGTGATCGTTCCGCTCATCTCCCCTTTATACGAACGCGGAATTAACCCATTAATACAACGAACGAGCGTGGTTTTGCCACACCCGCTTGCGCCTGCAATCAATAGAACTTCGCCGGGATTTGCAGTAAATGAAATGTTATGGATCGCCGCCCCCTGACGGTCACGATAACGAAAGGATAAGTTGTCAACTACAAGAGGGAATTGAGTGGATGTCATAGCGCTGATATTATCTATTCGTAAATGAAGCCTGTCAAGTAGGATATTCAAGCAATCTGGAATCAAAAAGTCACCCCGCAAGCGGGGTGACTTTTTGAAATCCTGAAACTAGGTCAAAACTACATACAAGGCGTGAAGTTCGCCCGGAAGACCACCCAACAAGCTCAACACAACATTAAGCCAGAAAGTACCATCGATCTTGCCTTTTTTCATATAAATAGCCAACGGCGGAATAAAAATTGCTGCGATCACTTGCAAAACTTTGTTATCCATTTGACACTCTCCTATTAATGGGTGGGGTTAATTACAACGTCATTATACATGAAGTAATGATAAATAAAGGACTTTACTCCGGTACCACCCTTGGAAAACTTACAAAAAACTCAGTACCCTGTCCCACTTCTGAAAGCACTTTAACCTCTCCCTTAAGGGCATTCACCGCCAGATTATGCACAATGGCAAGTCCCAGCCCGGTGCCGCCAATGGCCCGGCCTGTTGTAAAAAATGGTTCAAACAAACGCGCTTGATCTTCCAACGGAATTCCCTGTCCATAATCTTTCACGATCAGACAATAGTGCCTATCACCTTCAAGACGTATCGTTACATCTACAATTCCACCCGAGCCTTTGGGGTATGCATATCTTTCCGCATTTGTCAGTAAATTGATTATCACCTGTGAAAGGAATCCCCGATAACCCACCCATTTTTTTTGTTCAGCAGTCAGCTTATTGTGAAATTTGACCCGTACCTGACTGCGCTTCAAACTAACGAGAACCAGACCAACAGTCTCTTCAATTGCCTCCACAATATCGAACTGCTCTCTTTCGTCTTTCAACTGACTCACAGAGACCTTCTTGAAATCCTGCACCAAACGATGGGAACGCTCCACATTGCGGCGCACCAACTCAAGCGATTCAGCTATATCTGCCGCGCGCTGTGTAGTCATTTCTTCGGGCACAGCAAGCTCACGCGCCATAATACTCACTGCGGTATTGATAATTCCAAGCGGGGTATTGATCTCATGCGCCACACCGGCAACCATTTGTGTAAGCGCGCGCTGTTTTTCTGCTTCCATCTGAGAAGCGAGAGTCCGCCTGAATAGTGTTTCCTTAAACTCACGGTCATTCGCCGCCCGCATCTGATCACTCAAAACCGAGAAAACCTGCAAAATTTCCTCAGGGTCAGATTTTCGAATAATATCCAACATCATCGAACGATCAATCGCAAGCAGTTCAGTGTCTTCAAGCGTGGTAAAAAAGAAAAATTTCTTAATGTTTCAGAGGCAGATGTGAGTTTTTTTTGTATCATAGGTTCCTTACTTTACAAAACTCACGGAGAACACGTTATTTCTAAAAGTCGTGTCTCCGTGGTTTCATGGCTCCAAGAGAGTGCAGATTCTCCCAATATTTATAGTAAGGATTTTATTACCATCTTTTCTTTACAGCCTTCTTTGCAATAGTGTTGACAGGTTTCACGATAGCCTTTTTTCCGGTCTTTTTTTGCGGTTTCTTCGCAATAGGCTTCACAAGAGCCGCCTTCTTTTCTGCATCCGTGATCTTCTTCCACAAGGTTGAAAAAGCCAGACCGCTCTTAAATGTCAGCTCAAGCAATAAACGCGGCATAATCATATTCGACTCGCCCACATAAACATAATCTGCTGTAGTTTTGGCCTTGACCGTCTTCACCAGTAAATTGCCCATTTCATCCATTGCGAGCTTATGTCCTTCAGGCGTTTGAATCACAGGTTTTAGCGCATCAAGGCGGTCATATAACGGTCTAATGTGCTGCGGATAATCGCTGACAATGGTCTTTTTATCAAAAATAAAACCGGTCACAACCTCGCCCTCCTGCGGACCCGGCTCACCAAACCACCCAATACCTTTCTCCAGAAACGCCTTGCGCGAACTGGAATTGGCAATAATATGATTGGTAGATGATTCAGTCATCAATGCATACCAACTCGTAAACCATTGGCGCACACCGCTTTTCACCAATGTATATAGTTTTTGCTCAGTCAATTCCACTTTTGTGAAATAACCTGAAATATCATAATCATCGATCACCGAGCGCTCAGGCGCAATGCCGGGCTGTCCCGTGCGAATATAGAGCTGCATTGAATGCCCACCCGCTTCTTCACGGATATATTTACACAACTCAAGCCCCGCCTGATCGCTCTCCATCACCACATCAACAAGAGCCACCGCCACGATCGGCTCATCAGAGCCCTGAAGCACTAGTGGACCTTTCAATAATTCAACAGCCTGCGCCTTGCTGCTCGCGGTATATATCTTTAACGGCAAACCATACACAGTCACATCACGCAAAGCAAGTTTCGTTACCGCCAGAACATCCGGCTCATCATCAACAACCAAAATATTCCACGCATTAAAAAACATAGGAGACTCCTGCAGTTTAAAATTATTTTCTACATATACAAATATGCGCTTGCGCTTCCAAAGACACGTGGGTACTACACCCCAACCACCTGGATCAAAGATTCATAATTCGCAGAAATGACCTTCGGGGATTGGAACGACTCGCTGATAATGGACGGATCCTTCATCCCATGTCCGGTGCAGACAACGACAACTTTTTTCCCCTTCGCATCAAACTTCCCGACAGCTGATTCTGCAATTAGGCCAGCCAGCCCTGCGGCAGATGCCGGCTCAACCCACACCCCTTCCGAAGCCAGGATACGCTGCGCCGATAGTATTTGCCCGTCTGAAACCGCAATGATGCTTCCATTAGATTCCTGTGCCGCCTCAAGCGCCTGTTCACCGCGTGCAGGCCTGCCAATTCGAATGGCTGTTGCAATTGTCTCAGGTTTATCCACGGGATGTCCCAGCACCAGCGGAGCGGCTCCAGCGGCCTGCACGCCTAATACACGCGGTAATCCTTTTTGATATTGTTTGAAACCCGCCCAATAGGAGGTGATGTTCCCAGCGTTGCCAACAGGTAGGCATAGCCAATCCGGCGCGGAGCCTAACACGTCACAGATCTCAAAAGCAGAAGTCTTCTGTCCCTCGATACGGAATGGATTAATTGAATTAACCAACGCAATCGGGGTCTTTTGTGTGATCTCCACCACCAGCGAAAGCGCGTCATCAAACGAGCCTTGCACTTGAATCACTTCCGCGCCATAGGCAATGGCACCGGCCAATTTCCCGGCCGCAACTTTTCCTTCGGGAATCAACACAATCGAACGCAATCCTGCACGAGCCGCATACGCTGCCGCAGAGGCCGCTGTATTGCCTGTGGAAGCACAAATCACAGTCTGTGCGCCACGGCCCACTGCTTCACTAATAGCCGCAGTCATACCGCGATCCTTGAAAGAACCCGTTGGATTCAATCCTTCAAATTTAATAAAGAGTTCACAGCCGAATTCTTTGCTCAAACGCGGCATGGGAATCAGAGGCGTATTGCCTTCGAGCAGGGAAATATTTTTCGTGTGGGCGGGTAGATCAAGATACTGCCCGTAGCGATGGATCAAGCCTTGATAGGTCATGTCAACTCCAAAGTTAAGAATGCGATGCGTTGAGTTTAATCGAAACGAGGCGATTATACCTATCGCGGTCACAAATTGCATTAAAGGCAATTGTACCGCAGATGATAAAAATCCGAGTCCCCGCCACCTCTGCCAATTTAGGCCCAGGCTTCGATTGTCTGGGTCTTGCATTGAATATTTGGAATGAAGTTTCATTTGAGTCTGCTGAGAAATTGTCGTATCTTGTCAGCGGCGAGGGCGCAGAGAAATTAAATAAAGGCACGCGAAATTTATTAACAAAGGCATACACGCTTTTACATGAAACCTGTGGACAAAAGATGAGCGGCGTACAAATTTGCGCTCACAATGAAATCCTGATGAGCAGCGGACTCGGCTCAAGCGCAGCAGCGATCGTAGCAGGTTTATTTGGCGCAAATGAAATGCTGGGGAAACCTCTCAGCAAAAATCATTTGCTTAAGTTGGCAACTGAAATTGAAGGCCACCCTGATAACGTAGCCCCTGCCCTGCTTGGCGGATTGGTGGTCTCTGTGATGGCTCGCGAAGAGATCATTACAAGGCGATACGAAGTTCCTGAAATGACCGTGGTGATTGTAAAACCAATTGTGGATTGGCTCACCCGCACAGCCCGCGCTGTGTTACCAAAGTCTATTTCACGCGCCGATGCAGTTTACAACATTGGGCGCGCCGCGCTGGTTGTGGATGCACTTCGCAACGGCGATCTTGAACTTTTGCAAAAAATTATGGATGACCGCATTCATCAGCCCTATCGGCTAAAGCATATCTCAGGCGGAATTGCTGCATATAAAACTGCAAAACAATTTGGGGCTGCGGCTCTTTCGGGTGCCGGACCTTCGATTATTGTTTTTGTAGACCCGCGAAATGCAGAACGGGCAAAGACTGAAATTCAAACTGTCTTTGCTGAACGTGGAATTGAATCAAGGGGAATTATCACCAAACCAAGCAGTGCCGGGTGTATCGCAATTGATTGACCAACAAAAAATCGGGCTTTGAATTCTTTTCAAGAATTCAAAGCCCGATTTTGATTAACTAACCTATTTCTTCTTACCTGCTGGTTTTGCTTTCTTCACCGCCGCTTTTGCAGGGGCTGTTTTTCTTTTAGAAGAACTTTGGCTTGAAGCCACTTCCACTGCCACAGGCTGCAATTCCACTTTATAGGCTTCGCGCAAATTAACAGGTTCTACGTGACTGCCGCGTACGCGCAAATTGAGCATTTCCACAAAGACCGAGAAACCCATTGCGAAATACACATAGCCCTTTGGAATATGCTGGTGCAGACCTTCCACAATAAGCGTGAAGCCAATTAAGAGCAGGAAGCTGAGGGCAAGAATCTTAATGGTCGGGTGCTTCTCTACAAACTCACCAAGCGGACCAGCAGTAAAGATCATCACGCCTGCCGCCACGATAACAGCAATGATCATAATCGCAAGTTCATCAACCATACCAACAGCGGTGATTACTGAGTCGAGCGAAAAGACGACATCCAACAGCATGATCTGAATGATGACACTGGCAAAGTTTGCCGCCACCTTTGCAGAAGCCTGGCCTTCCTTGCCTTCCAGCTTGTCATGAATTTCATGGGTGCTTTTCCAAAGCAGGAACATGCCACCCATCAGCAAGATCAGGTCACGGCCTGAAATGCCAATATTAAAAAAGGGCAGAGTGAAAAGCGCTTCTTCAAGGCTGATAACCCAGGAAAGGGAAAGCAGCAACAAAATACGCGTAATAACAGCCATCGTAATACCCGTGGTACGGGCACGCTGTTGGTCTTCATGCGGCAACTTGCCCGCAAGAATGGAAATAAAAATCACATTATCCACGCCCAACACCAGTTCCAGCGCAACAAGCGTTAGAAGGGCAATCCACCCGGCAGGTTCTGTGATCCAATCAAAATGTGACATCATTGTAGTAATTACTCCTGAAAAAAAAGATTGCCTGATTTTAATGGCAATCTTGATATTTGAGTATACAAAAACTCGAAGGCTTTTGACCTTCGAGTTTTTGTATTTTACTTGATCTTGAACATCTGAGTAAGTTTCATCGCCAAGTTCAAGTCGCCTGCGAGTTTCAACTTACCTTGCATGAAAGCCTGCATCCCGTCAATCTCACCAGTGAAGATTTTTACATAATCTGCGGAGTCAGCAGTGAGTGTCATTTTGGGAGAATCATGGGTTCCCTGCGCAACTTCCACTTTGCCGTCTTTGACTGTTGCGTACCATTCACCAGGTTCTGCACCTGTGAACTTGAATTGAATTGTGGCGTCCAAGCCTACAGCTTTTTCGGGGATGAATGCGCCAGGCATTTTGGACATGAGGTCTGCGATTGTTAGTGCCATTGTTTAGTCTCCTAATAGTGTTTTTAGTTGTTTTGTCGAAGGTCGAAAGTCAAAGGTCAATGTAGACTTTCGACCTTTGACTTTTGACTCTTTTTATTATTGTAAATTCTCAAAGATCGCGGCCGCGCCCATGCCGCCGCCGATACACATGGTGACCATGCCATACTTGGACTTGCGGCGACCCATTTCGTAGATCAACTGCGTGGTGAGTTTGGAGCCTGTGCAGCCGAGCGGATGTCCGAGGGCGATGGCACCACCATTGACGTTAACTTTCTCGGGGTCAATTTCGAGGGTCTTCATC
Organism: Candidatus Villigracilis proximus; assembly: GCF_016717045.1. NCBI lineage: Bacteria > Bacillati > Chloroflexota > Anaerolineae > Anaerolineales > Candidatus Villigracilaceae > Candidatus Villigracilis > Candidatus Villigracilis proximus. The sequence goes on from NZ_JADJUO010000007.1 coordinate 136,150, forward strand.
ACAGCGAGTCCCTGTGCGGCGAAGGCTTCGTTCAATTCTATCAGGTCAATGTCATTCAGGGAAAGACCAGCGACTTTGAGCGCCTTCGGGATGGCGGCGATGGGGCCGATTCCCATCAATTCTGGCGGGACGCCTCCCACTGCGAAGGAGACGAAGCGGGCCAATGGTTTGAGTCCCAGCTCGTTTGCTTTCTCGGCGGACATCACCATCACAGCCGAAGCGCCGTCAGACATTTGGGAAGAGTTTCCAGCGGTGACCACGCCTCCTTCTTTGAAGGCAGGCCGCAGCTTGGAAAGACCGTCGAGCGTCGAATCGCCGCGCGGACCTTCATCCCGTTTCACAGTGAAGGCACGCTTCACAGCTTTGCCATCCACGTATTCAACGACTTCCACATCGATGGGAATGAGCTCGGGGTCGAAGCGGCCAGAGTCAACGGCATTGGCGGCCTTTTGGTTGCTCTTGAGCGCGAACTCATCCTGCTGTTCACGGGTAATGCCATACTTGACCGAAACATTTTCGGCGGTGAGGCCCATGTTGGTGTAATACTGGGGCAAGTCCTGCGCGAAGTGCGGATTGGGAGAAAACTTGTATCCCATCATCGGCACCATAGACATGGACTCGACGCCCGCGCCAATACCGATCTCGATCTGTCCCGCTTGAATTGCATTCGCCACGTGTGCAATAGACTGCACGCCCGACGAGCAATAGCGGTTGATGGTTTCAGCGGGCACGGTGTCAGGCAAACCAGCGCGGATGGAAATTGTGCGCGCCACGTTCATGCCCTGCTCACCTTCGGGGAAGGCACAGCCAAAGACCACATCCTCAATTTGAGCGGGGTCAAGATTCGGCGTGCGCTTCAATAACTCCTGAAGAACCGCCGAACCCATTTCATCGGGACGGACTGTTGCAAGTCCGCCGCGTTTTGCTTTTCCAACCGGTGTTCGTACTGCGGAAACGATAACAGCTTCTTTTATCATGGTATCTCCATTGGTAATTGGTAAATCGTAATTGGTAATTGGAGATTAGTGATTTACTAATTACTAATTACCAATCTCCAGTCTCTAATTCCTCAACGGCTTTCCCGTCTGCAAAATCGACCACATTCTCGCCTGAGTCTTTTCCTCGCCGCACAACGACAAGAATGCTTCGCGCTCCAAATCCAAAATGTATTGCTCACTCACCCATGTCGGCTTGGACAGGTCACCGCCAGCCATGACGTATGCGAGTTTGGAGGCAATGTGCGAGTCGTACTCGGTGATGTAATTGCCTTCCTTGAAAGCCCACGCGCCGATCTTCATCGCGCCGTACATGTCGCGGCCAGGCGCGTAGATCAACTCTGGCGCGGGCGGACGATATCCAGACGCGGCCATGTGCAATGCTTCTTTCTTGGCTTCGGTCAGCAAATGGTCACGATTGATAATAACCCGATCCTGCGGGCCTAAAATTCCCATGCCGCGCGCTTCTTCAGCGGATACGGCAACTTTGGCCTGCCCAATTTGCAGGAACGCCTTTTGAATGAACGGGAAAGTTTCAGCGCTTTCAACTCTCGCAGCGGGATTAATAATGCGGCGCATATATTCTTTTGTACCTGCACCTGCGGGAATAACACCTGCGCCAAGTTCCACCAAACCAATATATGTTTCAGCCGCAGCAACAACTCTCGAACCATGCATGGTAATTTCACAACCGCCGCCGAGCGCCAGACCCGCAGGAGCAACGACCACAGGTTTGGGCGAATAGCGCATACGCATGTTCAAGCCTTGCAATCTGCGGATCGCGCCATCGAGCTGATCCCACATGCCTTGCTGAGCAGCAACCACGACCATGAACAAATTCGCGCCTGCACTGAAGTTATCCGCTTCACTGCCGATGACCAGACCATCAAAATCATTTTCAAGTCTGTCCAATGCTTCGGAAGCAATAGCAAAATATCGTCATCGAGCGCATTCATCTTGGTGTGGAATTCAACCAGCGCCGCGCCATCGCCAATATCATACAGCGACGCGCCTGCATTCTTGCTGATCTCCTTTTTCGTGCCGCGCATATCCTTCAAGAACACAAAGCCTTCACTGGCCTTGAACTTCACATACTTCTTTTTAGACACATCGTATGCGCCAACTTTATTGTCGCCCTTGTATTGATAGAAGGTCTCAACGCCGTTCTTCAACATTTCGTCCACCCACTTCGCGGCGGGGTATCCTTCAGCCTTCATGCGCTTCACGGTCTCTTTCACGCCGAGCATATCCCAAATCTCGAACGGGCCAGCGTCGTGCATGAAGCCCCAGCGGACTGCATCATCGATCGGCTTGGCAGTATCTGCGACTTCGGGGATGAGGGTGGAGACATACTGGAAACTTTGATAAGTCAACGCCTTGACCAGTTTCGCCGCTTTATCATCCGCTTCAAGCATGACCTTGAGCCTGTCCCCCAAACCCTCAACATCTTTCGCCGCCTTGACAGAGTCAAAGCGCGGCTTGCCCGCAGGCACGTGTTCCATCGTGTTCAGATCGAGTGAATAGAATTGTTTCTTGCCTTCAGCGTCGCGCACTTCTTTATAGAAGCCGACTTTGGTTTTATTGCCAAGCCATTTGCGCTCCAGCAATGTGTCCATCAATTTGCGCGGCTTTTCGGCGGCGAGATATTTCTGTCCGAGTTTGTCGTGCGCGATCAAGGGCGCAAGATTCTTGCCCACGTGATCCCACACGTCCACACCGACCAGATCTATCAGCCTGAACGTTGCCGTTTTGGGCCGACCCATTAACGGCCCGGTAAGAGCGTCCACTTCGTCAACGGCGTATTCGTTGTTGAGGATGAAGTCCATTGCGAATGCGCCCGTTCCAAACGCGACGCGATTCCCAATGAAGTTCGGAGTGTCTTTGCAAAGCACAACGCCTTTGCCCAAATCAAATTCACCGAAGTGCATAAAGAATTCAGCGACATCTTTGGATGTGTCCACAGTTGGGATGATCTCCAACAGTTTGAGATAGCGCGGTGGATTAAAGAAATGTGTGCCGAGGAAATGCTGTTTGAAGCTCTTCGAGCGGCCTTCTGCAATGGCTTTGACGGGAATACCCGAAGTGTTCGTGGAGATGATCGCGTTCGGCTTGCGGATTTCATCAATGCGGGTCATCAAGTCCTGCTTGATCTTGAGATTTTCCACGATGGCTTCGCAGACCCAATCTGCTTCAGCAACCGCACCGAAATCATCTTCAAGATTTCCAAGCGTGACGAGAGTTTTCAAGTCAGCGCCCATCAAATTAGCAGGCTTGGCTTTGATACAACGATCCCAGCCTTCTTTGACGATCTTGTTTTTATCAGGTGAGTCTTTCGCAACAATATCGAGCAAGGTCACGGGCACGCCAATGTTCGCAAGGTGCGCCGCAATGGCTGCGCCCATTGTTCCCGAACCGATGACGACGGCTTTCGTTATGTTGTATTTCATGGTTGCTCCTTTTAGTAAGTGGTAAGTAGTAATTGGTAATTAACTATTGAGAAAGGCTAAGTCTTCTTCGGAGAAGAAAAGTGTAAAAGATTCTTCTGACAAGTCGGTGGTGTATTCTGGCGCAGATTCCCGAACTGAAGTTTTCTTTTGCTCAGCCCGAACCGTTTTCAATCCGCTGGCGAAAGCATTCAACTGACGAGCCAACGCTGTCAAGCCATCAACATATTCACGAATTTCATCGGGCTTCATCAACTTGCGTTCCTGAATTCGATTTAGCCAGTATTTTGTTTCAAACAAACTTCCACGCGAGTAGTACAGAAATTGAAGTTTCTCTCCAAAATTATATCTTCCAACTGATTCTGCAATATTCGCGCCGATGGAATCTGCCGAGCGTGTGATCTGCTTTCCGAGAACATCTTTTGCGAATTCATCCCATTCAACAACCTTCTTCCAAATGGAATCCGCAATTACCTCAGCCGATTTCAACACTTGCAAATCCTCAAACGTCGCCATCACAATCTCCAATTACCATTAACCAATTACTATTTACCGTAACTCCGCGCCGGTATAGCCCAAAATCTGCCGTGCCACAACGAGACGATTGATCTGGCCGGTGCCTTCGTAGATATCCGTGATCTTTGCATCGCGGAACCATTTCTCAAGCAGGAACTCGCGGCTGTAGCCAAGCGGGCCTAAAATTTCCACGGCCTTCTGCGTGATCTTCGTGCCCACATCACCCGCACGCACTTTGCTCATCGAAGACTCAAGCGCGTTCGGTTTTTTATTATCCGCCATCCAGACCGCTTTCAACACCATCAGCCATGCAGACTTGAGCATGATGTCCATATCGATCACTTCGCGTTCGATGTTGGATAATTTTTGACGCGGCAACCCATAGCGGATCTCGACGCCGTTCTCTTTCAATTTCTCTTTGAGGAATTCGAGCGCGGCTCTTGCCACGCCGATACCTGATGCTGCTACGAGCGGCCGGGTCGCATCGAAAGTAGCCATCGCACCCTTGAAGCCAGTCGTGGTCTTTTCTACTGTCGGGCTGCCTAGGACATTCTCGTAAGGAACACGAGCATCCACGAGAGAAATGGCGGCCGTATCACTCGCGCGAATACCGAGCTTGTGTTCAAGCTTGGTGATCTTTACACCAGGCGTTCCGCTTTCAACAACAAAAGCACGCATACCAGAACGGCCAGCGGACGGGTCAATGCTTGCCCAGACAACGATAAAGCCTTTGCCAAGTTTTTCGTACTCGATAAATGATTTATCTCCACCGGTGACGAAGATCTTCTCGCCGTTGATGATCCACTCTTTTGTGGCTTCGTCCAACACAGCGCGGGTACGGATCGCGGAGGTGTCTGAACCTGCGCCGGGTTCGGTCATACACATGGCGGCGTAGGTCGGCTTATCGTCATTGAAGCGGGCGAGGAATTTTGCTTTCTGTTCGGGTGAGCCAGCGGCCTGCACGGCGGCTGCGCCAAGTCCGCCGCCGGGGGTGATGAGGTAATAGCCTACATCGCCCCATGAAAGCATTTCGATCTGCGCCGCAAGTTTCTGGTAACCAATGGGGGGACGTTTCTCTGCACCTTCTTTTGGTTTATCTTCTGTGACGGTCAATCCACCGCCGCCGCCCATGGAGCGCATGGCAGTGTGCATAAATTCCACATAATCCCACGGGATGGAATGTTCGTTCTCGTCAAATTCGCGCGAGGTGCTGCGCATCATATTTTCAGCAACAGATTTAAGCATGGTTTGCATCTGTGCAATTGGTTTGGGGGTTTCGAAATCGATGGTCATGGGTTCTCCAGTTAATCTCCAATTACTAATTACTATTTACCGTAATTGGTAATTAGACAATTGCCAGTCCTAAAAGCATCGCAAAGCCGCGGCCGTTGCGGAGGAGCAACTCGACGGGGTTCTCACGGATGTAGCCGTGTCCGCCGTAGATTTGGACGCCGCGGTCGGTGACCATGAGCGCCATGTCGGCTGCGCCGGTGTGAGCAAGGTACGCAGAAGCGCTGGCGTCTTCCTTGTTATTGTCCAGATTCCAGGCGGCTTCCCAGGTGAGCAGGCGCATGGCTTCGATCTCCGTTGCGATTTCTGCGAGCATGAAGGCAATGGCTTGTTTCTGGGCGATCTTCACGCCAAAGGCATCACGTTCTTTTGCATAAGTCTTTGCGTATTCAAAAGCGGACTTGGCGACGCCGACAGCGGCCGCAGCGGAGGCAATGCGCATCGAAGACAGAATCAGCTCAAAGTTATGTCCAGAGGCGCCACCAAGACGGCTGGCGGTGACATTCTCCAATTTGACCCGGTACATGGGCAAGGCGTTCAATCCCATTAATTTTTCACGTTCTTCTGAAATTTGCATACCAGCAGAATTTTTGGAAACAATAAAGCCTTGTGTTTCGCCATCAAGATTGGCGTAGACGATCAAGGCTTCGGCATCTTTTGCGAATGGGACGAAAACTTTTTCGCCGTTTAACACGTAGTCGCTGCCGTTCGCTTTGGCAATGGTTTTGAGGGCGTTGGGGTCGAAGTCAAAACTGAATTCGATCAGCGCGGCGGTGTAGGGAGCCCAATCGCCACCGATGATCTTCGGGAGGTATTCCTGCTTTTGTTCTTCGCTGCCGCCCAGCAAAACGGGCGTGGCAAAAAGAGACGGGGTCATAACGGCCAGTGCGCCCGCGAGGTCACCAAAGGCCATCTCTTCGACAGCAAGCGCGCCTGTGACCGCGGAACGATCACCAAAGCCGCCGTATGATTCGGGAACCGAGGCTTGCAACAATCCAAGTTCCCAACCTTTGCTGACGAGTTTCTTCGGCAGTTCGTGTCCCTCTTCGGCGTCGTGCGCCGCAGGGCGAAGGTCATTTGCTGCGTACTTCCCCACCGCATCCACCAACATTTGCTGTTCTTCATTTGGTTCGAACGAATACATTTTTCTGCTCTCCTTTTTGGACGATGGACGATAGACCACGGACAGTGGTCGGATCTACTTCAACATGCCTTTCAACACAAAATCTGAATACTCATCTGCGATTTGCTCAATAGTCTTGCCGCCCTCAGGGCTGTACCATGTGAGTGTCCAGTTCATCACACCCATCAATGCACGCACGGCAAGGCCGGGGTCTTTCAAATCAAAGACCTTTGTTTGAATTCCCTCATTAATAACATCCCGCCATAGTCCTTCAAACTTATCGCGTTGAGGGACATGACGGGCATGTGATTTTTTGTCGAGTGAACGATGTTCAAATAATAGAACTGCCGTGAGATCCCCATTTTCGGCAAGAGCAGATAAATAAGCACGGATCATTTGTCTAAGTTTTTGGTCGGCGGGAAGGGACTGGGAGGCAATTCCGGCAATATGGTCAGTGAGCATACCGAGAGCGCGGTCGAGAAGCGCAAGCAAGATCTCCTGTTTGGATGTGACGTGGTGATACAAGCTGGCTTTTTGCAGATTCACAGCCTCAGCAATTGCAGACATGGAAGCACCATGAAAGCCTTTCTGGCGGAAGACCTGTGCAGCGGCATCAAGAATATCGTCTCTGGTCATCACTTCTCCTTCCCTACCGAACGGTAGGTAGGGCAAAGTTTACTACTGCCTTTTATGTGCGTCAAGTCTCGTAAAAGAAACATCTTTTAACCTATTCCTGCCTGACGGCAGGGCAAGGATGTGCGCGTTAATATTTCCTGACTTTGCTACAGCCATGGGAACACAACCAATGCGAATTGAAAAAACCATCATCTAATGCTATAATTCAATTATGGCATTACCTCAACCTGAACAACAAACACCCCCGCCCGCTCCCCAACTCACTCCTGAACAAATTGCTGAGTTGCGCGAACAGGAACGCAAACAAAAGATGATCGTCACCAGCGTGATCGCTGGAGTCATGTTTATTCTTGTATTGCTTGGCGTAGCGATCTTCTTCCTCTTGCAGCCCACCGCACCTACAGACAAGATCCGCGATGTCTTTATCATCGTCGTCGCGCTTGAGTCACTCGTCATCGGCGTTGCCATGATCGTATTGATCGTGCAGCTGGCGAGTCTCATCAACCTGCTGCAAAACGAAGTCCGCCCGATCCTGAACGCCACCAATGAAACCGTCAATACCTTGCGCGGCACTGTGGAGTTTTTGGGCGAAGAAGTGATCGAACCCGTCATGAAATTGAGCGGCTATCTGGCTGGTCTCACACGTATGTTAGAATTGATGGGTATCAAAAAGAAATAATCTTGAAAGTAAACCCAGGGTTATAAAAACCATTGGGCGTAAATAAAAATCATTCAAAAATTAACCAAGGAGTTGTAACCATGTCTGAACGTGATGAATTTGGCGCATTTCTCGTCGGCTTTGTCGTTGGCGGCCTCACAGGCGCAGTCGTTGCCCTGTTGTTTGCCCCGCAATCTGGTGAAGAAACCCGCGCTCTGATCAAGGACAAGAGCATCGAATTACGCGACAAGGCACAAGTCAGCGCCGAAGAAGCCTATGCCCGCGCCGAACAACTTGCAACAGATGCCCGTCATCGTGCTGAAGAACTCGCGGGTGAAGCCCGTGTGCGTGCGACAGAACTCGCCAATGAAGTTCGCGAACGCGGCAAGAGTGCAGTTGAAGCTGTCCGCAAGCCCAAGAAGGGCGACACCGAAGCAACAGCTGCTTAATAAAATTTCAAGACAGCAAGGGTTTGACTTCGCGGTCAAACCCTTGTTTTATTTATGAACCTTATGCAGCGTTTCATGCGGTTTTTCTATAACCTGCTGTATCATTCCTTTGCATTTACGTATGACCTCGTCGCCGCAACTGTTTCATTTGGAAAATGGAAAGACTGGGTCTTTAGCATGACCCCCTTCATTGAGGGGACTCGCATCCTTGAGCTGGGACACGGCCCCGGACATTTGCAGCGCCTCCTTCTTCGCCGAAACCTGTTCGCTGCTGCGATAGATGAATCAGCGCAGATGGGGACACTCGCCAAACGCCGCATCGGCAGCGCTCAAAAATTATCGCGCGCCCTCGCGCAAAACATACCCTTCGCCGCAGAGTCATTTGACACGCTCATTGCAACCTTTCCATCTGAATATATTTTCGACATGCAGACTTTGTCAGAGGCGCATAGAGTCCTTCGTAACAGTGGCAGGCTGATCGTTTTGCTTGGAGCGTGGCCGAAGAGTCCGATCCTCGCATGGCTGTTTAAAGTCACGGGCGAGAGTCCGCCTGAGGCGTATGAATCCATAAATTTAAAAATAAAAACAAAACTGGCTGAATCAAAATTTATAGCAGAAGTACAAATTGTTGAAGTAAAATCAGATAACCTGCTGGTTGTCGTTGCACAGAAAGAGGAGAAGAAATGTTAAAAAAATTACGTGAACCTGTTAATAGCCTGACCCATTGGGCGGGTGCAATTCTTGCGCTGATCGGATTGATCGCATTGCTGATCGTGGGCTGGGGAGCACCCGCCAAGGTTGCTTCGCTGGTCGTTTATGGACTCAGCCTGATCTTTTTATTTTCAGCCAGCGCCACTTATCACATGGTGCGCGTGAAAGACAAGGCGCTGGAAATCTTCCGCAAGATCGACCATTCGGCCATTTATTTTCTGATCGCAGGCACATACACGCCATTCTGCATCAATGCTTTCACAGGCTTTTGGAAGTGGGGCATGTTAATCACCATCTGGTCGCTGGCGATCATCGGGATCGGCATTAAGGTGTTTATCATCCGTGTGCCGCGCTGGTTGAACGCGGGTATCTATCTCGCGATGGGCTGGCTTTGTGTCGGCGCCAGCGGACAATTACTCGCCGCCCTCCCCGCCTGGGTCTTCACCTGGCTTATCATCGGCGGCGTGATCTATACCCTCGGCGCGATCGTGTATATCACAAAGATATTTAATTTTGTACCGGGCGTGTTTGGCTTCCATGAAGTCTGGCATATTTTCGTATTGCTCGCCGCCGCATCTCACTTTGTAGCCGTGCTGGGCGTGGCGCTTTAATAACAGGACCTTTATGTTTTTTGGACTTGACCTCAACCAACTCTTTACCTTCCCCTTTCAAAGATGCCGACTCGCGCAAGCATTTTCTGATCGGCAGTCTTGTTTCGCTTTCAGCTTTTATCGTCCCTGTCCTTCCGTTCTTTGTTTTGTACGGATATGCAATTCGCATTGTGAGACAGATCATGAACAATGAAACTCCACGCATGGTCGCATGGGATGACTGGGGCGGCATGTTCAAAGATGGCGCCAAGATGTTCGGCATTCGCATCATCTTCTCCATTCCGATCATGATCCTTGCCGCGCCTCTGTTCATTTCCACATTCATTATGCCGATATTTATGAGCGAAGCAAGCAGCTCAGACCTAAACGTACTCTTCCCAATTCTCATGGTGGTCATTTCCGGCACATTATGTATATTGATTCCCGTCTCATTTGCATTGGCGTTGATTATTCCCGCCGCAGAAATGTACGTGGTGGAAAAAGATGATTTTGCAGCAGGTTTCCGCTTCCGTGAATGGTGGCCGATCTTCCGCGCCAACCTGAGCGGATTCATCGCCGCATTTGCGATCTTCTACGCAGCCACACTAGCTTTGAGTTTGGCCGTTCAGATCATCGGAGCAACCCTTATCTTTGCCTGTCTCATCCCGTTTCTTTTGCCGGCAATCACCATGTACTCTGCCTTGATCATGTACACAACCATTGCACAGGCGTATAAAGTTGGCAAGGAAAAACTTGCGCAAGCTGAGATGAAGATCACACCAGAAACAGCATAATAGAAAGCCTGACAGAACACAAAAAATGCTGAGTATGCGGATCTTTTTGACCTGCATACTCAGCATTTTTACAAATTGGTTTGTGATTACTTCAAAATTTGAAATAAATTACTGTAATCATCCGTCCACAGTTTGATGGAAGTAGTATAGCCTTCAAAAGAGGTTGAGTGAGATTTGATCGCGGGGATTTCCAACAGGGTGGCGTTGCGCGTCATCAGTACCCAGTTAGATGGAAAACCGTTGCCATCTGAAGATACAAGTCTGTCAACTTGAACAATTTCCAAGCCGAACTCCTGTGCCAATTGCCAGAACACGGGGCGCAGGTCCAAATGACGGTTGGAGATATGCGCGGCAATCACACCATCGGGGGCAAGATGATCCAGATATAAAGCAAAGGCCTCTTTTGTTACCAGATGCACAGGGATTGAGTCACTGCTGAAGGTATCCAGCACCAGCACATCAAAATTTTGGTTTTCTCCAGCGGCCAGTTCCTGCTCCAGAGAGATGCGTGCATCGCCTGCCACAACTGATATCTCTGCTTTGCTGTCATTCAGAAAAGTAAAATACCCGCCTTCGCCCTCTGCCAGCCGTATCACTACGGGATTGATCTCATAATAGCGATGAACATCACCTTCCTCTGCATAAGTTGCGAGAGTCCCCACGCCAAGCCCCAGCACACCTACCCGCAGGTTTTGTCCGCGCTGGGGATGATTAAGCAGAAGCAATCCCACGCCGCTATCTTCCACATAATATGTGGTGGGACGTGCCCGATCAGCGAGATATTGAATACCATGCACCGTCATCCCATGAATCATGGTATCGGCATTCTCGTCCAGTTCGCGCACGCGGATCACTCCGTAAAAATTTCGCTCGACGAAGAGCGCATTTTCATATCGATTCAAGCCAAAAGAAAGAAGCAAAACTCCGGCCAAAAACGAGAGATTGATCGCACGCGCCTGCAAGCGGACTTGTGACATGAAGCGCGGCCAGAGCATCACCACCAACAGGATCATGGTCATCAGCCAGCCGAGATAGAATTCCCAATATCCAGTGAAAATGAAAGGCGCAATTAAATTCACAAAAATACCACCCGCCGCGCCGCCCAGCGAAACCATTAAATAAAAACTGGTCAAATGATCGGCGTGCGGACGTAAACGATATAACTCGCCATGACAGATCATCGAAGCAAGAAACAACAGCAAATTGTAGATGGCGATCTGAACGATCACATTCAAAGAACTTGCATTCACCAGAGTCCAAAGCATGGCAAGCGATGTAATACTGAACAACAACGCGTACACACGCCTGTCATACCAGCGCGAATCAGAAAACGCAAAGATAAAAGAAAGCAAATACACCGCGAGCGGAACAATCCACAAAAATGGAATGACCGCCACTTCCTGCGAAACCTGATTGGTGACAGACAGTAAAAACAGCGAAGCTGTGCCGCTCAAAATAATCCACAAAACACGCAGCGCCCCCGAAGGCTTTTCAGCTGTTGAAGCCTGTGTCGCAGCTCCATTTTCGTTGCGGGCGCGATAACTCAAGATACCAGCGACCAATACAAATAAAATCAATCCGCCTGACCAGGCCCAGCCCTGCTGAAACAAAGTCAACGATGGCTCAACCAAAATCGGATAGGCCAACAGGCCAAACAGGGAACCAACATTCGATAATGCATATAATCGCGCGTAAGACTGTTCAGGGAAAATACGACTGAACCATGCCTGCATCAAAGGTCCATTGGAGGCGAGGACAAAATATGGCAGGCCGACAGAAATCGTCAGAAGCAGGAATATGTCTAACACGGGAAAATTCGCAGCCACGGGACGCATGTCAGCGGCGGGAGTGATCGGAGACGGCCACGCAAGCCCGAGCGCGGTCAGAAGCGCGAGCGTCATCCCCAATAATGCAATATGGATCCATCCCTGTTTTGGGCGTTTGACCAGCCAGTAGGCGTAGGCATATCCGCCGGTGAGCAGCACTTGAAAAAACAACATGGCTGTAGACCAAACGGCGGGCGTGCCGCCAAACCACGGCAAAATAAATTTACCGATCATCGGCTGAATTTGAAACAATAAAAATGCAGAAAGAAAAATACTCAGGGCAAAAAATAACATTACGCCTCCAACTCAATTTTTATAAAATCACTTACAATATTTTCACAACACCACTCACAAGGACAACTTATGCGCCCACTTGAAATTATCATCCCACTACTGCTTTTGGTTTATTTACTTTGGCAGGCCCCGCGCCCGCAGACCATTCGATTCATACCCGCGCTGACTCTGGTTCTCACACTCGCTCATTTTACACTGGAGGGCTACCGCTGGCAGATGATTCCCATATATGTGTTGACCATCATCCTGGCAATCCTTCCCATTTTTAAATTTGACATTAAACCGGTCGCATCATTCTTAACCTTGGGCCTGCTCGCTGTTTCGACAGTATTGCCTATGCTGCTGCCTGTTCCAAAAGTCGCAACCCCCAGCGGACCTTTCGCAGTAGGCACCACAACCTACGAATTTACAGACACCGAGCGCAAGGAATTATATTCAGGCAAAGATGAAACGCGCAGATTCATGGTGCAGGTTTGGTATCCCGCTGAAGTAACATCTACGGCCAAGCACGCAAAGTGGATGAGCGAACCGGAAATCTACGCGCCCGCGATTGCAGGTTTTCTTGATCTGCCTTCTTTCTTTCTTGACCATCTCGCATTATCCATCAGCCCCGCGTATTTGGATGTGCCTTTGGCAAAAACAAGTGAAGCGTTTCCTGTGATTTTATTTTCACATGGCTGGAACGGATTCAACGCGCAGAACACAGGTCAGGCCGTGGAGTTGGCGAGTCGCGGATTTGTGGTGATCTCCACCCAACACACCTACGGCGCAGTCACTACCGTCTTCCCAGATGGGACTGTCGCAATGAACAATCCCAAGGCTTTGCCTGAAGACGCCGAAGATCCAAACTATGAGATCGTGGCTCGGAAGTTGGTCGATCAATGGGCTGGAGACATGTCTTTTGTTCTGGATCAGTTTCAAGATTTCGATGAAGAATCGAATAATCTCTTTTACCAAAAATTAGATATGAGCCGCATCGGCGTCTACGGACATTCCACAGGCGGCGGAGCAGCGATCGAATTCTGCGGCACTGATTCGCGCTGTAAAGCCGTGCTCGGCATGGACCCGTTCATGCGGCCTGTCTCTGCCGAAGTGATCGAAAGCGGACTTTCACAGCCATCCTTCTTCATGTTCAGTCAGGGCTGGGCTGATCTAACAGACAGCAAAAATAATAAACTGTTTAATCAGTTTTATCCGAACATCACAAACAATTCAGGGGTGATCGTTATTGAAGGCACTAAACATTTTGACTTCAGCGATTTGCCCCTACTCTCTCCCATTGCACCGCAACTCGGCTTGAAAGGTCCGCTCAACGGCAAACGCGTGACCGTGATCGTCAATTCATACCTGCTTGATTTCTTCGAGATGACTTTATACAACAAACCATCCGCATTGTTTGATGGCGTATTTAAAACCTATAAAGAAGTACGAGTGAGGTAATCATGAAATTAGACCGCCGCAGTATATCCACTATTTTTCTTATCCTGGGCCTTGCCTTTCTCGCCATTGGCATCATCACAGACATCAAAATATATTCAGGAATTGCCATCGCCTTCATTCTGATTTCACTCATCGCCGGCGGAAGATGGATGAGGCGCAGAAAGAAGTGAATGGCGAGAGTGAGAAGTAAAAAGTGAAACGTGAAAAGTAAAACGTGAAGAGCGCCCAATTATCAAGCCTCTTCACGTTTTACTTCTTCTTACTTCTTTCTTCCACTTTCATCCTTCATAATTCACCCTTCATCCTTTTCCTTTCCTCCTTTATACTTCCCCCATCCCACTTCAGGAGTCACTGCATGGAACAAAAATCAGGCGCACAGATCAGTCAGAAAGCGTTTATTCAATCTCTGCTTATTTTATTGGCACTCATGATCGTCGCGGGCATACTCACGCTCGTCATCCCTGCTGGACAATATCAACGCATCGAAGTGGACGGGCGCGAGACTCTGCTGCCTGATTCATTCACGCTCACCGAAAAACCTGATTATCCCATCTGGCGCTGGTTCACCGCTCCACTGGAAGTAGTCACCGGCCCCGACGGCCTGACCGTGATCGTCATCACCGTTTTCATCCTGATGGTCGGCATCGCCTTCGCCATCATGGACAAAAGCGGAATCCTCAAAGCCGCGCTGGCACGCATTGTCCGCCGTTATGCGGGGCAAAAATACACCCTGCTGTTGATCATTTCATTTTTCTTCATGGCACTCGGCGCATTCTTCGGCATCTTTGAAGAGATCGTTCCACTTGTACCCTTGATGATCGCCCTCTCCTACTCCCTCGGCTGGGACACACTAACCGGCCTCGGCATGTCGATCCTCGCCACCAACATGGGATTCTCCGCCGCCATCACCAATCCATTTACCATCGGCGTCGCGCAAGGCATCGCAGACCTGCCCGCCTTTTCCGGCTCTGCCTATCGCATCGTCATTTTTATTTTTATGTATATTTTGCTCGCGGTCTTTCTCACCCGTCATGCGCGCAAAGTGGAAGCGAATCCCAAATCCTCGCCCGTTTACGTGGAAGAACAAACCACACGCGAGAAATACAGTCACTTCACCACAGACTCCATCGCGCATGAAAACAAAGGCACCACGCCCGCGATCATCTTTTTACTGGTCTGCGTTGTATTGATTTTCGCCACACTGTTTGCTGGTCCGTTCGTCCCCGTACTCAGTGACCTTGCGCTCCCGCTCGTCGGCTTGCTCTTTCTCGTGGCAGGCATTGGCTCAGGTCTCATCGCCGGCATCGGCAAAGACGCATGGAAAGCCGCGGGCGAAGGTTTGGCAGGCATCGCGCCCGCCATTCCATTAATTCTCATGGCAGCCAGTGTCAAATTCATCATCGCCTCAGGCGGCATCCTCGACACGATCCTGCACAGTGCCGCCAACGCGTTCACCGGCGCGAATCCCATTACCGCCGCGCTTCTTATTTTCGGCTTAACCCTTGGCATCGAATTCTTCGTCTCAAGCGGATCGGCCAAAGCCTTCCTGCTCATGCCCATCCTCATCCCGCTCGCAGACCTGGTCGGCGTCACCCGCCAAACCGCCGTGCTCGCCTACGTCTTCGGCGACGGCTTCTCAAACCTCGCCTATCCCACCAGCGCCGTGCTGCTCATCTGCCTCAGCCTCACCGCAGTTACCTACCCTAAATGGCTGCGCTGGGTTCTCGGCCTATGGGCCTGGGTCATTCTTTCCTCTTTGATATTCCTCGCCATCGGCGTGCTCATCCACTACGGACCTTTCTAACCAATCAAAATTTTCAGCGACTAAAAAACGCATCTTTCTTAACGGTTAACTGGCACCTGTTTCTTCAAGCATTCTCCAGCTGACAGATACCAAATGCTCAAGGAGCAATTATGTTTAACAATGATCTCGCATCCGCAGTTGAAAATTTCGCCACACTTCTTCTGCCGCTCTCCGAAAAAGATCTGGAACGTGAATGGATCTGGAAAGACCACGATGAAGAAGGGATCCGTTTTGCCGTCTTCGTCACCATTCAGGAATTACGTCAACTGGCGGTGATACTGGCCTCCAAACGCAAACCTGTCACACAAGCACAACATATACTCGGTCAATATCACAAACAATACATGGATTTACAATCCGCGCTCTTCGGGCTTTCTGAATCACAAGCAAACCAGATTCCCGCTGAAAACGAATGGTCTGTCCGGCAGGTTTATGCGCACATTCTTGGCGCAGAAATTAATTTCAGCGCAGTAATTCGCTACGCGCTGGAAAAACACCGCGCAGGAAACTGGTCACCCGAACGCATGTCTGATGAAGATGACTTACGAATTACTGGAATGAACGAAAGTGAGTACGACTCTTTGATGAACGATTCTTTCAAAGATATGCTTACATTTCATCGTCAATTCCATCCCGCTATTATTCAAGAATTCAGCACCATCGCAGATAACGAATTGGAACTTCCCTCCACTTTTTGGGAAGAGACACGTTTCTCCATCCGTCACCGTTTACATCGCTACGAAGCGCACTTCATCAACACACCGTCCAAATAGACAAAACCCTGCACGCCACGAACCAATCACCCGCCGAAACAAAACGCCTGATCCGCTATTTATTCGCCGCCCTTGCCGAAGTGGAAGCAAATCTGATCGGCGAAGACAATCCTCAAGAAGGTTGTCTCCAGCTTGCAAAAACCATAAACTCCAGAGTGGAAGAAATTAAATCCACATTATCTTGAGAAATATCCTTCGGCTCCGCTCAGGATGCAAAAAATTGGAGAAGTAACATGGCTGAACAATCCGTCAACCACGAGTTTAATTTTTGGCTTGGTGAATGGGACTTAACCTGGGGCGAGACCGACCACGGCACAAATCGCATTGAGCGCATCATGGACGGCATGGTCGTTCAAGAGAATTTTGCAAGTGAAGGATATCTGGGAATAAGCGTCTCAGTCTTCAGCAAGGAAGATAACCGCTGGCATCAAACCTGGGTTGACAGTTCAGGTGCATACCTCGATTTCACCGGCGAATTTGCAGACGGAAAAATGATCCTCTCCCGCAACGGAATCGTCGAAGGTAAGCCCGTCAAACAGCGCATGATTTGGTATGACATTACCCCAAACAAATTCCTCTGGAATTGGGAACGCTCCAACGATGAAGGCATCACATGGCATGTGGTCTGGAAGATCAACTATCAACGCAAAATGTAATAAGCCGCACTCCCTAAACATTCCCATACAAGATAAAAAAGAGAAACGTTGATTTTCCCTGATCAGGAAAAATCAACGTTTCTGCGTTTCCATGCTTTCAAATTAATGAGAGCCTCTGCCAGATTACTTCACAGATCGCATCTTCTGCCTGACATGCGCCGCGCGGAAAATGCGGGTAAAGAATCCTTTGTAACCCTCAGCATCATACAGGATCATATAATCTGCTGGGCCGTACTCCTCAGGCTTGAACATAATGCCGCCGTTGGGATTAATTTCCAGAATAAACAACTCTCCTTTGTCATTCATGCGGATATCACAGCGGCCGTAGCCAGAAAGTCCCATCGCGAGGTACATACGTTTGGCGATATCATGCAAACGCCCAATTAATTGCGGGTCTTTCACCTGATTGAAATCAAACGGCGCGTCGTAATTCCACTTGACATCCACATGCCAGAATTCTTCATTGGGAGGAAAGACCAACTCGGCCGGCGGATATGCAACCGGCTGACTCAGATCATCGGCGTTATCCACCACCAGCACATTGAATTCCTTGCCGACAATAAACTCTTCCATGCGGGCCGCGCCAAACTCTTTACAAATCCGCTCCACCTGCGTGCGGACCTGCTCCAGCGTATCGGCACGCGAGTCTTTTGTCATACCTGTACTGCCATAGCTTTTCGGGTGTTTGATCATGATCGGGTAGCGTAAATTCACCACCAGCTTTTCAGCCTCTTCCACACTTTTGACCTGATAACCTTTTACAAAGCTGATATTATTTGCATCTGCAATGGCTTGCATCTCTTCACGGGTCGGATCAAAGCAAATTGAGTCAGCACCGGTAAAGGTAGCTCCAAAGCCTCCAAGGCTTGAACGATCTCTATTGCATGATAGCCGATCTGTTGATCTTCTTCATCTTCAAATTCATAGCCTTCGCAGACATTCAGAAAGACATCGAACTCCCTGCTCTCTGCCAGCGCGCGAATTTTATCCATGACAGGCGCAGTCATGGTGATCATTTTCCAGTCAAAATCTTTTATATATGGACCCGGGTTGAAGCTTGAAATATCTTCATCTGAAAGAATACACACGCGCATGTTGTCACCTTCCTGTTTAGTGTATGAATAGCAGGCTGCATTATGACATAAATCCATGCAAACACAAGATAATGCAGGCTTAAAAGTTCTGCAGGTTATAAAACAAAAAGCGCGGACATCAGTCCGCACTCCTGAAAGCTATTTTGTCTCCGTCACCTTGCGGATACTGCGCGGATGTTCCGTGTTGTATCCCTTCGCCACTGTCAAATGATAGGCAAATAACTGTGCCAGCAAAATACTGACCAACGGCGAAAGCCATTCTGGAACGTCCGCTGGAATGCTCAAAGGCATTTGCGCCAAGGCCAGAGCCTTTTTATCATTCGAGATCACGACCAGTTCCGCAGAAAGATCATTACGAAGTCTCTTCAACATTTGGAACATCGAATCAAACACTTTGCCTTTGGGAGCAATTGCCAAAATCGGAAAGCCATCATCAATCATTGCAATCGGCCCATGCTGAAAATCAGCGGACGAATACGGCTCGGCTTTGACGTAGGTTAGCTCTTTCATTTTCAACGCCCACTCAAAAGCGGTCGCGTAATTAAATCCACGACCCAGCACAATGGTCTGATCCATATAACGATAGCGCTGCGCATTTTGAGCAATAAACTCATTTTGCTTTAGAACTTCGTCCATCCAACCTGCAATCTTATGCAGATCTTCCCAGTGTTTTTTATTGCCGCTGAGCGCCGCCGAAAGCATGGCAATCGACATTAACTCGGTCGTATATGTTTTCGTCGCAGCGACGGCCTTCTCTCTGCCCGCGTGAATATCCAGCACAAAGTCCGCGCTTTGTGAGAGCGGAGATTTTGACTCGTTCGTGATCGCAAGTGTCAGGCAGTTTTGCTTTTTGCCTTCTTCGAGCACGCTGACAATATCGGGTGATTGTCCCGATTGCGAAATTCCAATCACCAGTGCGTTCTTCAACTTCGGCGGCTGTTTGTAATACGTGAACAAAGACGGCGTCGCCAGCGCAAGCGGAAGTCCGTTCATCGCGCCGAGCAGATAATTTGCATAACGTCCGGCATTGTCTGACGTGCCGCGTGCCGCGAGAAACACATATTGAACATCGCGCTTCTGAATTTCAGCGGCGATCTTCTCGACTGTTTTTTTCTGCGAACCAAGCAGGGACGAAATCCGCCCGGGCTGTTCAACGATCTCTGAATATAGTGACATACAAACCTCTATTCGGGATTAAGAACCCGCTTCATACAAGCCGGGAATTGATACCGGCAAATGACCAGTCATCGCCCCGTGACCAAAAACCGCCCGCCCCAGCGCGCGCATGGATGGTTCCAGAATACCATAGGTGCAAAGATATGTTTGCACTTCGGGGAAAGCCGCCAGATCATAAGGCAGCCGCAAAGCAACAACCAGCATTGGGATATTCATTTTTTGAATTTCACGCACGATCATTGCCTGTCCGTTTTGATGAAATGCATTAATCGTGCCGATCACAATGAGATCATAACCGTTCACCTGCTTCAAAACAGACGCTATTTCTTTTTCATTAGGCGTGGAGGAAATGACAAATTCATCCACATGGGCGTGATAGGTTCTTAGAGATTCAGCCAGTTGCGGTGTGACATAGGAAGATGTATCTGCAGGAGTTAAATCTTCAGGAGTTGGGACAATGACCGCGATACGTTGCTCAGGTTTCAAACGAATCGGCAAAAGATTGGCATGGTCACGCACCAAAGTAATGGATTTCTCCGCGATCTCATTTGCCACTTGCATGTGTTCGGCGCATTGGATCACGCTTAATTCTGGTGCAGGATGATTGAGCATTAATCCACTCTTTGAGGGAGTGAATGCGAGCCAAAGATTCATCCAGTTCGGTCATGTTCAATTGCGAAGTCTGCGCGGCTTGTAATAGTGATTCGTAGACTCGCTTCTGATCTTCAGGTTTAGACATCACGAGCAGCAGATCAGCACCCGCATTCACCGCACGGACAGAGTCCACGCCGAGCAGGTCACCCTGACGAATGGCGTGCATATCCAATGCGTCGGTGATGATCACGCCTTTGAATCCCAATTCATGCCGCAGCAGGCCTGTCAAAATATTTTGAGACAAGGTCGCGGGAGGAGCGTCTGCGCCATCAATGGAGGGAATGCCGAGGTGGGCGGTCATGATCAGCTTGGTATCTGCCTGGATGGCGGATTTGAAAGGAGGGAATTCAACAGCGTGGAGTCTGTTTATTTGATGAGGAACAGTTGGAAGTCCATGATGTGAATCGCTGGCCGTATCTCCGTGACCGGGAAAATGCTTGGTCGTGGCAGCCACTCCTTGAGATTGCAATCCTTCAATTAAGGCAGCGGCCAGTTCCCCAACCAGTTTTGGATCTTCGCCAAAGGAGCGCACACCCACTACAGGATTTTGCGGATTGATGTTGACATCGGCACACGGCGCGTAATTGACGTTAATGCCAAGTGCAGAAAGTTCGCGGCCCAACACTTCGCCGGCACGCCGCGCAATTTCGGCGGAACGGGTTGCGCCAAGCGCCATATTGCCGGGCAAAGGTGTACCATCGCCAACCGACATTAATTGTCCGCCCTCTTGATCGGTGGCGATCAACAACGGAGGTAGATGAAGTTCACGCGCAAGGTTCTGAAGCGCATCGGTCAACGCACGCAGTTGAGATGGATTATCAATATTGAACGGGCGAAAAAGAGTGACACCGCCAGGGAGATATTTTCGAAAAGCGGTAATGACCTCAGGCGTTAATTCCTTACATTCAAAAGCAAGTAAAAGTTTTTGACCGACACGTTGTTCGAGATTCACATTAACCTTTGAGACCGGAAACCACAACGCTTTCAAGAATGAATCTTTGGGCGAAGAAGAATAAAATAATCAGCGGAATGGTAGTCAGTACGGCGGCCGTCATAATGGTCGGCCATTGCTGCACGGTGTTGTTGATATTGTATAAAGTGGAAACATAAACAGGCAACGTATAAAGCTCAACCGTTTGCAAATACATCAACGGAGTTAACAGACTATTCCATGCGCCGACAAACAAGAAGGTCGCAACCGTTGCCATCGGAGCCTTGACTAGAGGCAGGACGATCTCCCACCAGATCTGAAGATGATTCGCCCCATCTACAAAAGCAGACTCATCCAACTCTTTTGGGATTTGCGACATAGCCTGACGCAGTAAAAAGATCATGGCCGCACCGCCTGCAAAATATCCGGGGATGATGATCGGATTAAATGTGCCAACCCAATTTAATTTATTGAAGAAAACATATTGCGGAACAATCAAGGCCTGCGGCGGAATCATCATCGTGGCAAGCATGAGGAAGAACACCACGTTGCGCCCCGGCCATTCTATGCGACTGAAGGCATAAGCCACGGCCGCAATGGAGATCAATGTTCCAGCCAATGCGAGGGTGACATAAAACACGGAGTTGAAATAAGCGCGCAGAAAATCCTGATTTTGGAAAATATCAATATAGGCTTGAAAAGTCGGGTTGGCGGAATCCAGACAATGCCCGGAGAGTTGGTCTCTTCCAATGTTTTGAGCGAGGAGGAGATCATCCAGAACAATGGGAAACTCATAAAAACCGTGGAACCGGTCAGGATGGCGTAGAGGAAAACACTTTTAAGAATGGGCCAGTATTTTTTCATATTCACCCCTCCTAATAAATATCGTAAGTTACCCAGCGATCCTGTAACTTAAACTGGACCACGGTAACGATGAGAATAATGACAAGGATCACCCATGAGATGGCGGAGCCGTACCCGATCTCAAAGTGACTAAAACTCTTTTGCCACAAATAATAGACCATTGAAATGGCCGAGGAAACAATTGGCTGATTATCACGATACAAAACAAAGATCGGTTCAAAAATTTGCAGGGAACTGATCAAGCCGACGACGAGGTTGTAAAAAATATAAGGCGTCAACAGCGGGAAGGAAATACGCCAGAAACGCTGCCAGACTGTTGCACCGTCCACTTCGGCAGCTTCGTGCAATTCCTTGGGGATGTTATTCAAGCCGGCGAGGAAGATCAACATCATCGCGCCGCAGCCCCAGACCATCAACAGAATGACGGACATCTTCGTCCACAGCGGACTTTGCACCCAGAGCGGAACACGATTGGCGGCGGGGAATCCCGCTTCTATTACCTTGGTCATCAAACTGAATTTCCCTGAATTAATACCAAGGAAGAAGGCAGTAGTGATTTCTTGAATAAATATTAGGCCGCGAGTGAGATATCCAAACGGCGGAAATGAAAGTGATACAGAACGGATCAATTGATTAATAATGCCAGTGCCTGTGTTCAACATCAAACGCCAGCACAAAAGTACGGCGGTGTTGAAACCAAGAATCACAGGAAGATAAAACCCCATACGGAAGACACGCTCGCCGCGCATTTTTTGATTCAACATCACAGCGAGGAATAACGCGGCCGCCATTTGTAACGGCAGGCCGATCACGGTCAGATAAAGCGTATTGACAATGGAGGCGCGAAAACTGTCGTCTTTGAAAAGCAGATTGGTGTAATTCTCAAGTCCGATCCAATTTGCAGGATCACGGGATGTGACACGATAATCAGTGAAACTCCAGTAAAGCGAAAAAGCCAGCGGGACAATAACAAAGATCAGGAAGCCCACGATCCACGGGGCAGCGAAAAAATATCCTGCGAAAGTATTTTCCTGCACCTTCAGAGAAGCACCGCGCGCCTTCATTACCCACCGCGCCAATGCGCCCAGCAGATAACTGGTAACAATAATAAACACAACGGTTAATGCTGCGGTGACCAAAACATTGAGGTATGGATTTTCAGGCATGGGCATATCCTCTGCTAGCGAATAAGAAAAAGGATGGGCGGGAAATTTCCCCGCCCATCCCATGTTATAGACGAAGATTACTGGCCGAGAGCGGCAATGTATTCTTCCTGGATCTTGGCAACCACTTCTTCAGCAGTGAGTTCTTCGGTGATGAGCTTGCCGAGAGCATCCTGCATGATAGTGGAGAGTTTGGCGGCTTCAGTAATGCCGGCGAAACCAACACCGTACTTGGAGGCCAATTCGGCTTCACGTTGAAGTTGTGGGGAATCGGTCACATAACCATATTGTGAGTCGTTACGGGCAGGGATCAAGCCCATGGTCTCGTTCCACTTGTTGTTGGCTTCCTTGCTGAAAGCGGACTTGAGCCATTCAGCAGCGAGCTCCTTGTTGGGGCTGTAATCAGCGACGGCGAGCCAGTCATTGAAAGCGAGCACAACAGGCTTGCTGTTGGGGAAGTTTTCGGGATCACCATAGAAAGGTTCGATGGTCACATTGTCCCAGATCGGGCGATCAAAGGCAGGAGCAGCCCAACCGGAATGAGCGAGACATACAGCGCCGTTATCCTTGCTGGTGGCATCATCCACATCGATGACAGAACCCTGACCGGTGGGGAGTGAACCGACTGCATTCACGGCATCGCCGTAGGTGGCTTTGCGCATGTCGAGCATGAACTGTGTGGTCGCGAGAGCTTCGGGGGAATCGAAGTTGGGAGTGCCATCGGCTTTGTAGAGTTCGCCGCCGAGAGAGTAATACACCAACAACCACCATTGCCAGTCAGCCATGGAGCCGGCGTCAACGGGAACAAGCGCCTGCTGAGTCAATGAATTCGTAGCAGAATCAATTGTCGTAGCGGCGGTTGCGAATTCTTTCCACTGGGCAAAGTTTTGAGGATTGCCAGTTGTCCAGCCAGAGGCTTCCATCAAGTCGGTGCGGCAGAAAACATAGCGGGGAGCTGTGAAGATGGGCAAGCCGCGGAGTTTGCCTTCGAACTTGGCATTCTCAAGCGCAGGGCCAAAATTACCGATCTCGTCCCAGGCGCCTTCGCCGAGATAAGCATCCATATCAGCCAGGTTCTGGCCGTAGAGGGTGTTCATTTCAGAGCCGAGGTTGATGATGTCGGGGCCTTCGCCAGCGGCAAAGAAACCACTAAAGGTTGTGTCCCAACCAGACCATGAACCTTCGGTGATCTCAACGGTCACGCCGGGGTGAGCAGCTTCGAAAGCGGGGTTGATCTCGCTCTTGAGCCATTCAATGGTGGCGGGTGTGTAATCGAGCAAATAGATCTTCAATGTCACAGCTTCACCGGCAGGAGCTTCGGTCGCAGCGGGTGCTTCAGTGGCTTCGGCGGGAGCTTCGGTTGCAACAGCGGCGGGGGTCGCAGCACCACCGCATGCGGTCAACACAAGGCTGACCAGCATCAGAACGGACAACAATCCAAACAGTTTCTTTTTCATTACTTTCTTCTCCTTTTGGTTTTGAACAACGACATTTCAAACTCGTATTGCAATGAATGAATCGGTCAGCCTATATCAACTTGCCGACACGTTCATTAACATCCCTGGCAAAGCGCTGAATGAATTCCTCCACAAACACGGCCGGACTTTTTTCCGTGTCGTTCATCAGAGAGGTCATATCCATCGCGTAAGACAAACCCGTCGTCGCATCCACGCCGTGTGATTCAAAATATGTGGCGTTCGCGCGGCGGCGTCCCATTGAAGCGAGATCGTAGCGTTTTCCGCCGGCGATCTGCGAGTCAAACACACCCAATAAAGCCAGTTGCAGATTTTCATGATCGGAGACGTTCATCAACACCTTGTCAGAATCGACCATCCAATCCAACGCACGCCAGACTTCACACCCCACGAGTCTTTCGGGACGTTCTGACTGGTCGAGCCTCCGAAGGGCTTCTATCACCCTGAGAGTGATTCCTACATGCGTATCGTGTTTATCCGCGAGATTGTGGGTGTAAACAACTTGCGGTTTGGTTGCGCGTAAAACCTTGAGCATATCTTCCACGGTTTCTTCTCTGGCAGAATCTTTTACGATCTTGCTCGGAATATCCAACATGACCTGCGCCGCGAACTCACCCACAAAAGCTGCCTTGCGCTGCTCCTTAAAGCGGACGAGTCGCATGTCATCATCGCTATAATTTTTATAAAGATCATCACGCGGTGAACCACGTCCATCAGTGACGACTATACCCGTGAACCATTTGTCCTTTTGCTGAAAACACTCAAGGATCGGCTGTGCGGACATGATCTCAATATCATCCTGATGCGCGGCAAAACACAAATGCGTTGTGCGTGCAAGCGCCGCATCCACAGGCTGGTTATCGGGGATATAAACTTCGGCTGTATCCAAATAAAACTTCATAAAAATCCTTTTCAATCTCTGTGAACTCAATCATCTTAGGGCAAGAGACTGCCTGAAAAATAAACACAAAGTCACGAAGACACTAAACCACAAAGTTTTTCCTTTGAGACTTCGAGGCTTTGTGTCTTTGTGGCAAGCCTCAATAATCTTCAACCAGGTTCTAAATACTTTTAATTGATCACCGGCAAACTCGCAGCAGCCACAGACTGACCGACACGGCGTATTTTTTCATCGGGCAAATGCAATTCGATCTTCTTCAATAATTCAGGGAATTCTGTTTCAAAGACTTTCTGCGCACCTTCGAGCAGCAAGTCACCGCCGCGGCCGGATGTACAACGGCCAAGAATCAGCACATGTTTGATATCGTAAAAGTCTGCATAATGCGCAATACCATAACCAAGATAAATGCCCATACTCTGCCAGATCTTCAAAGCTCCTTCATGACCAGCTTCCAGTTTTTCCTGCACGACTTTAACTTCTCTGCATCAGTCACATCGGTTGGGATTTCAATGCCGGCTTTCGGCGCGAGCCTGAACACACATTGCTGCGAAAAATACGAAGCGCCGCAGCCTTTGTCACCAGACCACTCTTCATCCGGTGCATTGGGACTGTAATCAATGGGCGCAAAAGCCAGTTCATTCAGCCAGCCCATGATGTGACCTTCAGTGTTGACATACCCCGCGGCTTCACTTGAACCGAGCGCAATGCCCAAAATCCCGTTATCTTCAATCGACATCGAACCTGCCAGCGCGGTCACATCGCCATCGTTGATGACTTCCAGGGGTACATTCATTTCCTCGCGAATCCGAAGGAACATATTTTTAATTTCGCTAAATTGATCCTGTGGAATTCCACGGAAAAGCGAAGCCACCATCGGGCGATTATCAATATAGATCCCAGCAGAACTTCCGCCAATGGCATCCACTCGCGGCATTTTGCTCGCGGCGGTTTTGAGCGCGGTCATTACTTCACGGTAGTGGTATTCAGGGTCGTTATGCTTACGCGGTTCCCAAACTACTTCTTCGCTGTAGATAGCGGTCCCATCTACAACGGCGCTGACTTTTCTGTCGGAGGCGCCGAGATCAAACCCAATGCGGTGACCCTGCAAATTTCGGCCGAGCAATTTTCCGGTTTCGCGCGAAGCGGGTACTTCATCCACTTTACAGGCAACGACAGAAAACTCCTTTTCGTAGACTTGTTCGCCCATGAATTTATAATCGAAGTTTTTCGCACCGTTCGCAGAATAAACTTTTTGCAAATATTCAGCGATCTTGTTTGAACCGCCGACATACAATGTGTGACCACCGCGCTGCCAAAGCAAAAATTTAACAATGCGTTCGACATATTGAAAATTGGATTCAAAATCCGCGTGGCCTTCGGGATAGACCACAGTTTCAAAGCGCGAAAATTCGCCGCCGCTTCTTTCGAGGCCGAGAACGAGTCGCACGCCAATTGATTTAACTTCACGCTGGAAGTTTTGATTCGCCAAAATCGCCGGGCGGAAATTTTCATCCAGCGGAGGTTGGACGCGAGGGGAAGGCAATTGCAAAGACATTAATTTTCCTCGTTGAACAAAAGGGAATAATCATCAAGCAGCAAAAATGCGGATGCACCGAGAATACAGGCGCGATAATCGAGCTTGCCGATCTCAAGTTTTGTACCTTCGGCCATGCGCGATAACGCGCCCGTCTGCATGGAGGCGCTGACGGCTTTCAGCCATTTTTCACCGAAGCGGGTCATATCACCGGTGAGTACGATCTTTTGAATATTGAGCGTGCCAATTAAATTGGCGAGAGATGTTCCAAGGTAATGCCCCGCCTTGGTTACCACTGTATTGGCTTTTGTATTTCCAGCCAGAAAAGATGAGACAACATCGTCAAGGGAATCCGTTTTCATTTGCTGTAAAACCGCCCGTGCGCTGGCAATGGTTTCCAAACAACCGCGTTTGCCGCAGCGGCAAAGCTCGCCATTTTCCTGCACCACCACGTGACCAATTTCGCCCGCGCCGCCGCCGTCACCTTGAAACAAACGTCCATTGATTAAAATGCCCGCGCCAATACCATGCCTGGCATTGACTACGATCAGATTTTCATCCGGCTCATGGTCGCCGCCATAAACATATTCGCCAATGGCGGTTGCCTGACTGTCATTCAAAATTGAAACGGGGAGTTTATATTTCTTTTCAAGCAACTGGCCGAGCGGCAGGTCCTGCCATGCCAAATTCACCGCGTTGACCACAATGCCATCGCGCGTGTTGACCAAACCCGGCGCGCCTACACCGATGCCAACAATTGGCTTTAATTTTTTTCGAGTCAGTTGATTAAGGATCTGATAAACAAGTTCAAGCGCTTTTTCACCATTATCATCATGCACAGGTGCTTCGACGATCTCTTTAATTTCCCCGCGTAAATTAACCACTGCGCCAATAAATTTATCCTGCCCAAGATTTAATCCGATCAAATAACGTGAGTCGGCTACGATGCTTAATAGGATCGGAGATTTCCCGCCAATGGATTCTCCACGCCCCACCTCTTCCGCCAGACCTTCAGCGAGCAAGCCATTCACAACATCTGAAACCGTGGTGCGCGTGAGATGAGTCACACGGGCAACCTCTGCGCGGCTGATCGAATCGTGGGCAAAGATCGTGCGCAATACCAGATCACGATTGTGCTGCTTGGTCTGTTGATGAGTCGCTTTTTTCATGGTTCTGCAATTCCTTGAGAATCTGATTTTTTCAGCAAGTGTCTATACGCAAACGATTAAGTGAACACTTCAATACTTTGTAAATTCACTGGACTAACAAACGCATTTTACAGACTCCCCCACAAAAAGTCAAGCCCTAATTTCTTGACAAAAACTACAATATCGATTAAACTAATATTTAGGTAAGACTAAATTTATTTTTATAGACGGAAAAGATACCAATGCCTGAAATCATCACCCAATCCATTCAGGATTATCTGAAACATATCTACGAACTCAACGAACATGGCGGCTCTGCCAGCACGAACGAGCTGGCTGCGCGGCTTAACATCGCCCCCGCTTCAGTGACCGGTATGCTGCAAAAACTTTCGAGCGCCAAGCCGCCATTGGTGAACTATAAAAAACATCAAGGCGTTACGCTCACAAAGAACGGCGAAAAGGCTGCGCTTGAAGTGATCCGTCATCATCGGCTGCTGGAAACTTTTCTGGTCAACACACTCGGTTATTCATGGGATGAAGTCCATCACGAGGCCGATAGACTTGAGCATGTTATCTCGGAAGATTTCGAGGCACGCATGGCCGCCGCTCTGGGACATCCCACCCGAGACCCGCACGGCGATTAATTCCACAGCAGACTTAACCATGCCCACTGATAAATCATGTCCGCTCGCATCATTGCGGACCGATGAAACTGCCACCGTCCGAAGAGTATCAGACGACGACCCGGCATTACTGCGCCACCTGCGCGAGATCGGCGTGGTGCCCGAAGCGATCGTCACGGTTAAAAAATATTCCGAATTCGATGGCAACCTTACTTTGAGAGTTGAGGGCCAAAAGTCAAATGTGGTACTGGGGACGGCAGTGACAACACAAGTATTTGTAGATAAATAATAAAGAAGAAAGGAAGAAATATGAACGAAAATATTTTTCGCATTTTAGCCGCCCTAATCCTTCTTACTGGAATGGGCATCTCAAGCTACTTCCGCATTAAGGCGGATAAAGAAACAGGCGAGAAAATCTCCCGCAAAGTGGACGGCTCCGTAATGATGAACATCATCAGGTTCTTTGGGATAATCCTATGGCTGAGTCCATTTGTATATTTGATCAACCCGGCATGGATGGCCTGGTCAAAAATTGGTCTGCCAGAATGGGTGCGCTGGTTTGGAATTGGCATGGCAATTGTCAGCGATGTGTTACTGTACTGGTTGTTCAGCAGCATTGGCAGCGGCATCTCACCCACCAGCGCCACACGCAGGGAACACAAACTGTCCACCAGCGGACCGTACCGCTGGGTGCGGCATCCGCTATATACCGTTGGGTCAATGCTCTTCATTTCCTTCGGAATGATGGCTGATAACTGGTTCGTCGCCGCGTTAGGTATTTTGGCCTTTATTGCAATGGCAAAACGAACACCGCAAGAGGAAGCCAATCTCATCGAAAAATTTGGTGATGAATATCGTGAATATATGAAACACACAGGAAGGTTCCTGCCCAAACCAGGAAACAGATAACTATGAATACAACTGTCTGGCTCATCACAGCAATCATATTAATCGCCGCAATTTTCATTCCGCGTGTGGGATTGATCGCAATCTATAAAACATACCGAATCGCCAGAGAACGCGAACTGGTGGAAGATGCGCTCAAGCATTTACTCGACCGTGAACAACACGCAAGACAAGCCTCGCCCGAATCACTGGCGGGCACATTAAATCTGCAACGCACAACAGTGATGAAACTTATTGAAGATATGGAGACTCAAGGCCTGCTCGAATCACGCGGCTCGGATCTGCACCTTACCACACAAGGCGAACGCTGGGCGCTGCATGTTGTCCGTGCTCATCGGTTGTGGGAGCGCTATCTCACAGATGAAGCGCGGATGCCGTTGGGAAAGATCCACGGCGAATCTGAGCGACGCGAACACTCACTGACCGAAGCACAACTCGATGATCTGGATGCGGCTCTGGGCCACCCGACACGTGATCCACATGGCGATCCAATCCCTACCCGTGAGGGGACTCTACTCAAGGCTGAGGGAATGCCGTTGACAGCGTGGCAGGCTGAAGGTCCAATGAGAATCGTACACCTTGAGGATGAACCTGCTTTAGCGTTTGAACAAATTCTGGCGGCAGGACTCCGCCTGGGACAAACCATCCGCATTCTGGATCGAAATCCACAGCGCTATTTATTGACCGATGGTGAGACTGAATTTCGTCTTGCGCCTGCCGTTGCTGCAAATGTGAGCGTGGCCGCGCTGCCCGAAAGCGAAACTTCAAAAGCAAATGCGATCTCACTCGCAGAATTGACATACGATCAGAAAGCTGAGATCGTGCTGCTTGATGAAGCGGTGCAGGGTTTTACCCGCAGACGATTCTTGGATCTGGGATTAACGCCCGGAACGGTCATTTACCCTGAGTTGAAAAATTTCTTTGGTGACCCACGCGCATATCGTGTGCGTGGCACATTGATCGCACTGCGAAAAGATCAGGCGGCACAGATTTGGGTGAAACCAATGTAAGTCAAAAGTCGAAGGTCGAAGGTCATAAGACCTTTGACTTTCAACCTTCGACAATGGAGAAAAAATGACAAACACAAAAACAGTACTCCCCACCGAACATTGCGAAACCTGCCCGGCATTTACACAGTTGGAGCAAATGGGAATCAAGGTCGGAGATTTTGACCGTGTCGTTGCATTGGCCGGGAATCCCAATACGGGGAAATCCACTTTGTTCAATGCGTTGACGGGATTGAAACAGCACACCGGCAACTGGCCCGGAAAAACCGTGACACGTGCCGAAGGCGGATTTGAATTTAACAAGATGCGCTATAAACTGGTTGACCTGCCCGGAACATATTCATTGCTCTCGGCTTCACAGGATGAAGAAGTGGCGCGTGATTTTATTTTGTTCGGACAGCCAAGCTGCACGATCGTCGTATGTGACGCGACCTCGCTGGAAAGAAATTTAAATCTCGTGATGCAGGTCATGGAAATCACTGAGAACGTTGTGATCGCGGTCAACTTAATGGACGAAGCAAAACGAAAAGGACTCGAAGTGGATGCGCGTTCACTGAGCCGTGATCTGGGCGTGCCCGCAATTGCTATCACTGCGCGAACCGGTGATGGAATCCATACTTTATTGGGCGCGGTAGCAGATGTGATCGAAGGAAAAATAGAAACCAAACCGCTGCGCGTGAACGGCACGCCTGAATTTCAAAAGGCGGTGAATGAACTTGTACCGATGATCGAACAAATGGCGCCTGGCATTCCAAACGCACGCTGGCTCGCGATCCGCTTGTTGGATGGTGATGCGCGGGTGCAGAAGGCACTATCCACGGGCGAGTTGGGTGACATTGTTTCACGTCAACAGCGCGCGGATGTGAAGTTCAGCGGGAAGATGTCGGTTGAGGGAAGGCAATAAATCAGGAATTAGGTAATTACGTATTAGGAATTAAGAAGAGGTAAATATGGAAGCGAATGAAATTTTAGCAAAGGCAGAATCGTTGCGCAATAGTTTGTCCACCGGGTTTCGCGACGAGATCGTTAAATCACTTTATACAGAAGCGGAAAATATTGCGAAGCGTGCCGTGAAAAGTACGTCGAATAAAAAATATGATTTCGATCAAAAGATAGACCGCCTCGTCACTTCGCCATATGCGGGATTGCCGATCATGCTGCTCCTGCTCAGTCTCATTATCTGGCTGACAGTTTCGGGCGCAAATGTAGTTTCAGGCTGGATCGCGGTTGTGTTGTTCGGTATTGGCGATTATGGCCGCGCTCTCTTTAATCAAATCGGCATGCCGTGGTGGATCACAGGTTTTATTTGGGACGGCGTGTATTTGGGTCTGGCATGGGTCATCAGCGTGATGCTGCCGCCGATGATGATCTTCTTCCCTGCTTTCACGTTTTTGGAAGACCTCGGCTATCTGCCGCGTGTTGCTTTCAACATGGACTGGCTCTTTAAGAAAACCGGCGCACATGGAAAGCAATCCTTAACAATGGCCATGGGATTTGGATGTAACGCGGCGGGCGTGATCGCAACGCGCGTGATCGACTCTCCGCGTGAACGCTTGATCGCCATTCTAACGAATAACTTTGTCCCATGTAATGGGCGCTTCCCGACCTTGATTATGCTGGCTACTGTTTTCGTGGCGGCGTCCTTCCCTCCGGCGCTGACTTCCCTCGTCGCAGCTGGAACAGTTGTCGGTGTGGTGTTGATCGGTGTCATGTTCACCTTCATCGCTTCGTGGATATTATCCAGAACCGTCTTGAAAGGCGAAGCATCCGCATTCACATTGGAACTGCCGCCCTACCGCAGACCGAACATCAGCCGCATTTTATATACATCCATTATTGACCGCACGATCTTTGTCCTTTGGCGTGCCATGCAGACCGCAGCACCTGCCGGCGCGCTCATTTGGGTTTTGGCAAATATCAATGTCGGTGATTCAAATCTAGCGCGCGCCATCGCAGACTGGTTAAATCCACTTGGATTATTGCTTGGTCTGGATGGAGTAATTTTGCTGGCTTACATCATCGCAATTCCAGCCAATGAAATCGTCGTCCCAACCATGATGATGGTTTACATGGGTGCAGGCATGATGATCAACGGACCGACATCGAATAATGAAATTTTTGACCTGCTGGTCAACGGCAACGGCTGGACCATGCTCACAGCCATCAATTTGATGTTGTTCGCGCTGCTGCATAATCCATGCGCGACGACAATTATGACGATCTATAAAGAAACCAAATCGTTGAAGTGGGCAACCTTGAGCGTGGTGATGACTTTGGGCACAGCATTCATAGTTACATTCTTAACTGCAACCATCGCAAGATTACTCGGTTGGGCGTAAACACAAGTGACAGCCACCCTAAAAATGGCTGTCACTTTATAATGTCAGTATGTCGCACAGTCACGCCCACTCACACTTTGGCGATCTCGCCAACCAAACCACAAAAAGACTCGCAATCTCACTGGGGTTAACTGCCGCCTTCGTCGTGGTCGAGATCCTCGCCGGCATCTTCGGCAACAGCCTTGCCCTGCTGACCGACGCCGCGCATAATTTCACCGATGTCATCGCGCTTGGCTTAAGTTGGTACGCGGTAAAACTTGCCACACAGCCTGCCCACGCCGGAAAAACATTTGGATATCATCGTGCTGGAATTCTTGTCGCGTTGGTAAATTCCACCACCCTGACATTGATCGCGTTGGGAATTTTTTACGAAGCCTGGAAACGCCTCATCTCCCCGCCCGAAGTTGATTCAGCGATCCTGATAACGGTCGGCGCTCTGGCATTCTTAATCAACGCCGGCACCGCCTGGCTCGTCAAAAGCGGAAGCGAACACGACCTGAATCTACGCAGCACATTTTTACATTTGATGGGCGATGTCATGTCTACGCTGGGTGCGGTCATCGCGGGCGTCATTATTTATTTCACCCAATGGAACTGGCTCGATCCGCTCGTCAGCGTGTTGATCGGCGTATTTATTTTGTGGAACGCATGGGGTATTTTGCGCCAGTCGATTCACATTCTGCTGGAGAGCACCCCTGAAAGCATTGACTTGAACTCAATGGTCGACACCCTGCTCAAAGTGGAAGGCGTGCGCGGCGTGCATGATCTGCACGTCTGGAGCATCAATGAAAGTTTACGTGCCCTATCCGCGCATATCGTGACAGACGATGTGTCGATTAGTGCGGGAGCATCCATTCAGCAAAACTTGAACGAAATACTCACACATCAATTCAACATTCAACACACAACCCTGCAATTGGAATGCGCAGGCTGTGCGCACACCCTGCTTTTCTGTGACATTAACGAAACCAGTCACGAGCATGAGCACGCGACTGGTTAAATCCGTTGCTGGTTACTGGGGCGCAATAATGACCAGATTGCCGATAAAAGTTTTTATGATTTTAGTATAAACATCGCTATGATTTAAATATGGGAAATGTCCCACACCTGAAAGAGTCCATACTTCGGCGGTGGGATATGTTTCCTTAAGTTGCTCACGCAGAACAAACTCAACCAACGGGTCATTATCCGCTTCGATGATCATAACGGGGATATTCAGAGAAGTCAGATCCGCGCGGTAAATTTTTCTACCACGCCATGAAAACGTCCCACCACTTGTGCCTTTCGCATTCTTCCATAACTGATCTCATTCAGGAAAGCCAAAGTCAATTCATCATTGCCGGATGCAGGATACACACTCGCAGAAAAACTTCCACGCAGCACATCAATCACCAGCCACTCTGGCAGAAAAGGGAGCGCCGCGCCAATGGATTTATTCTTCTCGGCGATCAAATCATTCGGGGCGAACGTGTTCGAGAAAACAGCACTCAGCACCCGGTCAGAATGATTCGCGACAATGTATTGAGTCAGGTAGCCGCCCAGAGAAGTCCCCACGATGTGAGTCTGCTCCACGCCTTCGGCATCCAGAATTGCAAGAACGCCGCCACTCATCTCCCGCAACGAATCCACTGCGGGGTATGTGACCGAGATCACGCGATAGGCATCCTGCAGGGCTTCCATTTGATTCCACCAGATATCATACGCGCCGGTCATGCCGTGTAAAAATAAAATTGTTTCCTTTCCTTCACCAAATGAGACATACTCCCATTCCACGCCGTTGACTTCGAGTGTCTGCGCGGGATGCGTAATGCGGAAAGATTGCAGCGATTGCGATTGAGCAGAATCCACTTTTGCATATATTTCTTCAAACGGCATACGCGGCACAGGCCACAGATATGTTCCTGCAATCACGATCACAAGAATCAGCGGAATAATCCGTTTTATATTTTTTTCGCATGTCAACCTCCAGATTGAGCAGTACATTTTATGCCGATCGAATCTTCTTTTTAAATCAAAATTGTCGGGACTCATTTCGGAGTCCCGACACTTTTTGATCCCTTTTACGGATTGACCTGATTGTGTCTCTGGCCGTGCCCACCTTGTCCTTGCATGCCTGTGCCTGTACCAGTGCAATCACCAGTTCCCATACTGCCCTGACCAAATCCGCGGGATGTCATTAAATCAGCTTGTGCCTGTGTGATGACATTGGCCTTCACCGCCGCATCCAAAGCGTTCGTGCGGACTGCGGTCATGATCGCGGGAAATTCTTCAGCGGTAACGCCGGCAGATAGCGCGATATCGTACATCGTTTCACCAGCCGCAATCCGTGTGTTGACGTCATTCACATTCAAGTTAAGTTGCTTTGCAAATTCTATGGTCATAAAAGTGTGCATAACACCTGTTCCGCCATTTTGCATCATGGGGCCATGTCCGTTATATGGCGGTGTGCCATCCTGGGCAAAAACTACGCCAACACCCAGTACACCAAGGGCTAAAACCAATATCGCAATGATCAAAATTGTTTTTTTCATTTTATATCTCCTTTTATCCGTGGCGGGCAAATCAAGGATTTGTCCTGCCGATAATTAAAGGATACAACTGCACTGTAAAGATTTCATAAAGAAAACTCAAAGAGTACGATAAGGTTATCCGGCACAATTCCCCAGGATTTAGAAAGTGGTACACAAACTAAGAAGAAACATAAAACGCTAGTATCGCCATAACTAGCGACACCAGCGTTTTATATATTTTGCCCCGGTATTTTCATGAACACATCTTCAAATTCTATTTTTGCTGCTTGCGATGCGACTCGCTACTTTGCACCAGCGTGGTCACTCCGCTGGCGGGGTTGATCAAGGTGCTGATCACGATCTCTGCCGCGTCCGGCAAAACCTCCACGACATTCTGCATCAACCCTTCTACCTCTGTTTCATCGGCATCTTCACCTTTGCTTTCAAGCACTTTCAACGTCTCAATTAATTTTGTTTTCTCAGGAATCGGCAATTGCGCCACTTTATTGTACATATCTGCGAGAGCCTGGCGGAAACAGCCGCCGGTTCAGCAGCAGCTTCCGTTACCACCTGAGTTGTCACGGTGACTCAGTCACAGGAACCTCAGCAGGAGGCTGCGGAGTCTCCGCCGCTGGGGCTGCAACAGGTGCAGCAGCTTCTACTGGAGGTGCGGCCGGCGCTGCATTTTCAGGAGTTTTAGCTTTTTCTGTTTCATGTTCTTCAAGTACACTCTCGCGAGTTAATCCAGTCCCAAAAATTCGTTGCAAAAACGACATTTCTTCGCGCTGGCCTTGATGGTTTCACCACAAAATGGACAAGCAATCGTATCCGCAGTCATATTCACTCCTTAACTTAAGAACCTAGACAAGAATAATTTGGCGCATTATACATGAGGGATAAAAAAAATAGCAGTAGCATTTATAAACAGACCCTCGAACTCTTTAAATTTTCGGGGGCCTGTTTTTTTATCTGCTATGTAAAACCATTATTCATCACCAGTCAATAACTTAATGCGTTCCCACGGCTTCAAACTTTCATCTTCAGCCAGTAAATTTCTCAGATCATACAACTCATCACGGTACGCGGCGGCTTTTCAAACTCAAGATTTTTCGCGGCATTCTTCATGTGAACTTCAATTTCAGCAATGATCTTGCGCAGCTCGCCGCGCGTAAGTCCATCCGCTGCCGTTTTGTATTGTCCTTTGGCTTCGCCGATGGCTTTGGCGCTCATCATTTTAGTCAGCTCATGGATGTCCTTATGAATACTGATTGGCATAATTCCATTGTCTTCGTTGTACTTGACCTGCTTGGCGCGGCGGCGGTTGGTTTCATCCAGCGCGCGTTTCATTGAATCAGTTACACGGTCGGCATACATAATGACGCGCCCGTTTACATTACGTGCGGCGCGTCCAATTGTTTGGATCAACGCCGTATCTGAACGCAGGAAGCCTTCCTTATCTGCATCCAAAATTGCGACCAGGGAAACTTCGGGCAGATCCAAGCCTTCACGCAAAAGATTGATTCCAACCAAAACATCGAATGTACCCAAACGCAAGTCACGCAGAATCGCAATACGTTCCAGTGTTTCCACTTCCGAATGCAAATACTGGACTTTAACTCCCAACTCTTTAAGATACTTGGTCAGATCTTCTGACATCCGCTTCGTGAGCGTTGTGACCAAAACCCGCTCGTGTCTCTCCACCCGCTGACTGATCTCTCCGACCAGATCATCCACCTGGCCTTTGGTTGGGCGCACATCCACCTCGGGATCCACCAATCCCGTCGGGCGGATGATCTGCTCAACGACCTGATCGGCATGTTCCATTTCATAATGTGACGGTGTCGCGGAGGTATAGATCGTCGAACCCATCACCTGCTCGAACTCTTCAAACTTAAGCGGACGATTGTCCATGGCAGATGGCAAGCGGAAGCCGTACTCCACAAGGGTTTCCTTGCGGGCGCGGTCACCGTTATACATGCCGCGAATCTGCGGCACAGTCATGTGACTCTCATCCAGAATCAGCAAATAATCGCTCGGCAGAAAGTCGATCATCGTCCACGGGTGTGAACCGGGCGCGCGGCCATCCAGTTGACGTGAATAATTCTCAATGCCGGAGCAATAGCCAACTTCTTTCAACATTTCAAGGTCGTAACGCGTGCGCTGTTCAATACGCTGGGCTGCAAGAAATTTACCGTTATCTTTGTAGTATTTCAAACGGTCTTCAAGCTCGGTGTCAATGTTGACAATTGATGCTTTCAAACGGTCCGCATTGGTCAGGAATTGCTTCGCTGGAAAAATGGAAACTTCCTTTGGCTCTTCATAGATTTCACCGCTGACCCGATTGAATTCCATAATGCGTTCCACTTCATCACCGAAGAAGGTAATGCGGTAGCCGTGCTTGTCTTCGTAGGCCGGAATAATTTCCAACGTATCGCCGCGAATGCGGAATGTACCTGATTTTAATTCCA
This sequence comes from Candidatus Villigracilis proximus, assembly GCF_016717045.1. Classification (NCBI taxonomy): domain Bacteria; kingdom Bacillati; phylum Chloroflexota; class Anaerolineae; order Anaerolineales; family Candidatus Villigracilaceae; genus Candidatus Villigracilis; species Candidatus Villigracilis proximus. The sequence continues at coordinate 173,942 of NZ_JADJUO010000007.1, forward strand.
TGTCGTTGCGTTGATATTGACTCTCGATCAACTGGCGAAGTAAAGCATTGCGGCGATATATCTCTCCGACCTTGAGCGTCACCGTCCCATTGCCGAATTCCTCCGGCGAGCCCAAACCGTAAATACACGAGACCGAAGCCACGATGATCACATCCCGCCGTGAGATCAGGGACGTGGTAGCCGCAAGGCGCATCCGCTCGATCTCTTCATTGATCTGGGTTTCCTTCTCAATGAAGAGATCGTGACGCGGCACATAAGCTTCCGGCTGATAGTAATCATAATAAGAAACAAAATAAGAGACCGCGTTCTCAGGGAAGAACTCTTTGAATTCGGCATACAACTGCGCCGCCAGAGTCTTGTTATGCGCCATAATAAGCGCGGGTTTCTGCAACTCCTGAATCACAGACGCGATCGTAAAGGTCTTGCCTGTGCCGGTGGCGCCCAGCAAAACCTGATTCTTCTTGCCATCGCGGACACCTTGCACAAGTCCGCGAATGGCTTCGGGTTGGTCACCCATTGGGATAAAAGGAGCGTTAAGTTTGAAGTCCATAATTTTTTTTATTAGGGGTCGGTTAAGGGGAACGTGTGTTCTATTTTACTCCAAAGGGGAGGGAAAGACCAGAGAAATTAAATCAGGCGGCATGACTGTAGCAAAGTCGAAAAAACTGAACGCGAATTTGGCGAAAAAGCGAACACTTGCGCCGCACGCCAGTGCAGGTGTGATGCGAATATTTTTTAAAATTCGCGTTCCAAGCATTCCGCAGAAATTAAGACGCGTCAAGCGACCTTGGAAAAGCTATGAATCAGGCGGTATGGCTTTGCAAAATCAGAAAAAAACCTTAAGAATAAAAATTCACCCCGACCAAAAATTGTCGGGGTGAATTTTTGTATTGAAACAGAATCAACTGATAGTTATTTAAGGAAGCGGATAAGCAGGGAATGTATCTGGCGGAGCGTACCAGTCGCCAGGGTTGACTCCGGTGGTTACCTGTCCGCCTGTCACAGCAACTGCGATCAAACTGTGATCGCCGCATTCGGCGGAAAGTCCGCAGGGAACGGCTTGTGAATATCCGCCGGAAAGTCCGCCGCCAATGACATAGGATACAACATAATAATTTCCAGCGGGCAGATTATCAATTTGATAAGTGGAATTTCCCTGCTGGGTCAGCACATAATAATAATCTGTAGAGTTGCCGCCAGAGTCGAATGCAATCACAGCCAGCGCCGGAATGCCTTCAGAAGGATATGAAAGCGTGCCCGAAATACTTCCAGTTTGTCCGGCAGCGGGTGTAAAGGTGGCAATAACATCCGTGCCGCTATTTTGATCGTATCCAAAATATTTATCCAGATAAGGATTGCGGTCAGGCAGTCCATAATTATCGAAAATATTAATATCGGTTGTAATCTGCCCCGCTGTCACATTTACTGGAACCAACGCATGATCTGTGCAATTTTCAGTCAACCCGCATACAACATACTGCGAATACGCGAGCGGAAACGGCGCAGCAGCCCCACCAGGGCTTGTAAATGCCAGTACATAATATGTGCCGGCAGGAATATTATCGATCTGATATTTTTCAACCCCATTGGTTAACTCAAGCTTATAAAAAGTATCCGTGCCTACTTGAAAAACACCCACATGTGAAATACCCGAAGTCACCTGTCCTGAAATGCTCCCCGTGGTCACAACTTCCACAGCAGGCGTTGGCGGCACGGCTTGCGCAGTCAATGCTTGAAAAGTAGCCTGAACAATTTTTTCAACATCCTGATTCATCTGGTCCGGTGAAGGCATACAAGCAGCCGCCAGCAAAACAACAACCAATAACATGAATAACAATCTCTTCTTCATAATTCTCCTTTTTTAAAATAGTATCGCATGTTATCGCAGTTTTATATTTACACCCTATCACCCAATCGGGCTAATACATCCAAAAGTTTTATTGTCCAGACTTCCTCTTTTGTGACAGTCACCCAATAAGCGGACTTGCCGCCTCTCACGCCGTTTCCCAGATCAGGCATACGCATCGCTTCGGACCCGTCAGCGGGTACAGCGTACTTGAGCAGAATCTGCCCTGATGATTCCATGTTCACCGAATTCAATCCGGCTTTTTCAGCACGCAGTTTCACCCGCATTTGATATAACAAATTTTGCAGCATCTCAGGCATCAACCCAAACCGGTCGCGGAATTCAGAGCCGAGCGCATCGAGTTCAGTCTCATCACGTAGATCTGCAATACGTCGATACAACCGCAGACGCAAATCCTGGTCGGAAATGTAATCACTGGGAATCCCCACTGCGAGCGGCAGATCCACATTGACCGGCAAAGAGAGCGGAAGACTAAAAGCCGAAAGTTGAAGTTCATCGAAACCATCGGCCTTCGACCATTGGCCATCACTCCGGCGTAATCTTCTTACCGCATCTGAAAGCATTCTTGTATATAGATGAAAACCAACCGATTGAATAAATCCATGCTGACGGGTGCCGAGCAGATCACCAGCGCCGCGAATTTCAAGGTCACGCATCGCAATCGAATAGCCCGCGCCAAGTTGTGTATTTTCGGCGATGACTTCGAGTCTTTGCTGACCATCCTGTGTGGGAGTCATTTTATTGTGGCGGAAGAAATACGCATACGCACGCATCGCGCCGCGCCCCACACGTCCACGCAATTGATAGAGTTGTGCGAGCCCGAACGTATCGGCACGGTCCACGATCAGCGTGTTGGCGTTGGGGATATCCAAACCGGATTCAATGATGGTCGTGCAAAGCAGAATATCGATCTCGCCCATATTGAAGCGGTGCATCACACTTGCCAGTTGACCTTCTGCCATCTGCCCGTGACCAATATCCACGCGTGCTTCGGGCACAAGTTTATTGAGATGCGCTTTCATTGCATCAATTGTGTTAACCCGATTATGGACGAAGAAAATCTGTCCGCCGCGTTCGAGTTCGCGCAAAATAGACTGACGCACAAGACGCGGCGAATACGGGCCAACGTGAGTCACAATTGGCAGGCGCTCTTCGGGCGGCGTATTCAAATTGGAAATGTCACGCACACCGGTCAGCGCCATGTATAACGTGCGCGGAATAGGAGTCGCGGTCAGAGTCAGCACATCCACTTCGGTGCGGAGTTTCTTGAGGTGTTCCTTATGAGTCACACCGAAACGCTGTTCTTCATCGATGACAACCAATCCCAAATCTTTAAATTGCACATCGGCTGAGATCAAACGATGTGTACCGATGATAATGTCCACTTCACCGAGTGCAAGTTGCAGCAGGATCTCTGTCTGCTCGCGTGGCGTGCGGAAGCGTGAAAGCATCTCCACTTTGACCGGGAAAGCGGCGAGTCTTTGCGAGAAGGTCTCAAAATGCTGCTGCGCCAAAACCGTTGTTGGCACAAGGATCGCTGCCTGCCTGCCACTCATCACAGCTTTAAATGCGGCGCGTAAGGCAACTTCTGTTTTCCCATAACCCACATCACCACACAGCAAACGGTCCATCGGGCGGGCGCGTTCCATGTCACGTTTGATGTCATTGATGGCGCGTTTCTGATCGTCAGTCTCTACATAAGGAAAACTATCTTCAAGTTCCTTTTGCCATTGTGTATCTGCCGCGAATGAATATCCTTCCACAACTTGACGGCGTGCATATAAATCGAGCAAGTCTTCAGCGACTCTTTGTACGGCTTCTTTTACACGCGCTTTTGTTTCACCCCAGGCTTGTCCGCCGAGATGATCGAGCGAAGGCTTGCCGCCATCCGCGCCAACGTAGCGCGTGAGTCTGTCCGCTTGATGCACGGGGACGAAGAGCGTGTCTGAGTTGTCGTATTCAACAGCAAGATACTCTCTTTCGTGGCCGTCCAACTGTCGTTGAGTCAGACCCGCGAAACGTCCGATGCCGTGATCCACGTGGACAACGTAGTCGCCAACCAACAAATCCGCGTACAGTGATTCAGGAGTCTCGGCTGTTTGCTTTTGGCGAATGCGCGATTGCGGACGTTCCCAGCCGAAGATTTCGGAATCGGTTATTAAGTGAGTAGGTAACTGGTAATTGGTAATTAGGGTGAAGCCTTCGGAGAGCGAGGCTTCGATGAATTCCAGATTTTGAAAATCAGAATCGGGATAATGCTCGCTCCACATTTCGTGCAGACGCGGCGATTGGCGCGAGACAATGAAAACCTGTTCGCCTCTTTCGATGATGGGCGCAAGATAATCAATAAAAGGCTTGAGCCTTCCGCCGAATCTTTCATCGTGCGTAAATTGATCACTTAGTAACTGCTCACTGTTTGCGATCTCACTCGAATGTCCAAATTCAAGTGAAGCAAATCCGCCGAGACTGTCGTGCACCTCAGACCACGGAAGATACGGAATCGGAAAATCTTTTGCGAGCGTGTCTTCGTCAATACTTTCACGCCGAAACTTTACAGCCTGTTCTTCCACTTCATTTGCCATCGCCTCAACGAGACTCAGATCATCTACGATGATTAATGATTTTTGCGGAAGATAATCCAGCAACGATGCGGGCATGGGGTGCAGCAATGGAATATGAAATTCAGAATATTGCAATTGCGCATCAACTGTGTCTGCTAAAAATTCACGCGCGGGCGTGATGAGAATCGTTTCAAGTTTTTCAACAGTTCTTTGTGTGGCCGGATCAAACTGGCGGATGGTTTCAATTTCATCGCCAAAGAAATCAAGACGAACAGGATTCGCTTCGATCGAAGGCCAGACATCCAGGAGACCTCCGCGATGTGAGAATTGACCCGGTTCCAAAACAGTATTGACACGCTGGTAGCCGATCCTCGCCCACTCACGGATCAATACATCGGGTTGAATGGTCTGGCCTGCTGATATTTTTTTGCACGCTTTGAGAAAATCACGGCGCGGCAAAGTGCGCGTCATCAACGAACGCGCCGAGGTGACAATGATCGGCGGCAACTCGGGTTTCTTCGCAAAAGGCAAATGATAAGCAGAGAGCGCCGTCAACACTTGCAGACGATCACGCCGGGTGGAAACTCCCCACGCAGCTTCCTCATAAAAAAGCGGATTTGGTTCGGCAAATAAATAACGCGGTGACTTGACCCAAAACCCGAGCTCATCAAATAAAGACAGCGCATGGTCGGCACGGTCTGTGATGAGCAAGATTGGCAATGATAAATCAGTATGTAACGATGCAAGAATCGGGAGTCGTGCAGCGCGTGGCACGCTTCGCGCCAGGCTGGGAATAATTTTTCCAGCCTGAAGTTGAGTCAGCAATTGCTGATACGGGGGAAGTGCGCGGATGTTTTCTAAAAGAGATTGCATATTTTGTAGGGGCGGGGCTTGTCCCCGCCCGTTATCATGTGAAAAACAAATAAGGTGTGCATCAAAGGGCGACCACAAGGGTCGCCCCTACGATTCAATACCGCCGTTGAATTTATTCATTGCGGCGTTTAAGCCTTTCATTACAAATTCAAGCGCGGCGTCTGTGGCGCGGTCTAATACCTCGGGCAGGAATTTTTGATCGTCTTTAGAGAAATCCTGCAGCACATAATCCTTCGGATCCATGCGGCCGGGGGGACGTCCGATGCCGAGGCGCAGGCGTGGGAATTCTTTTGTCCCGAGGCGTTCGATGGTATCGGCCATGCCACGCTGTCCGCCGGGACCGCCGCCGGGGCGGATGCGCAGCGTGCCGAAGGGCAGGTCAAGGTCATCGTGTGCAATCAGTAAATTTTCCACGGGGAGTTTGTAGAAATGCAAAAGTCCCTGCACAGATTGGCCTGAGAGATTCATAAATGTCTGTGGTTTGGCGAGGATGATCTTACGCTCTTCATGTAAAGTGGACATCACAATTGCTTTGGATTGCAGTCGCATGCCGCGCGCGTTAAGCCGCACGGCTACCCGGTCAATGAGCATGAAGCCGATGTTATGCCGGGTATCTTTGTATTCACGGCCCGGATTGCCAAAGCCGATGATGAGGAAGGTATTTTCTGTCATAGGTAGTTTTAGTTATATGTTTTTGCGAAGGCGAAGAATCAGCGCAAAGAAAATGAATAGAACAAATACGATCAATACGCCTTGCGCAAATTTTGAATAGATTGAAGGGACTGTCACCGATGCGGGGTTGGCGGGCATGGGTGTGGGCGAAGGATATGTGAGAAGAACGGGTTCGGGCTCGGGAGTGGGGCCTGCTTGTGACGAAACCGGGAGCGGATTGATGGTGATCGTATCGAAAGATTCTGTAGCGGTGGCCGTGGGAAGAATTGCAGTTGGCGGCAGCGTATCGTTGCGGATTTTCAGGTCGGGAACGACGATATCCTGAGAGGAGCCATCCTGAAAGAAGACGCGCAAATGCAAAACGTAGTCACCGTCTGTCAGGGTGGTTGTGTCCCAGATGGCGAAGGTGGGATCCACTACGGGCTGAGGAAATGTCTGGATGGTGAACCAGCTGTCGGCGGGGTTGGATGCGTATGAGAAAGCCAGTTCAGCGGATGCAAAGTTAGGAACGTTCAAATTCCCCACGATCTCCACCTGTCCGCGCAAAGTGTCTCCGGGTAAAGGGGAAATTATGGAAAGTTCCGCAGTTTGAGCGTGAAAAAAAAGGGCAAGGATTAATAGAGACTGGAACATGGCAATCGGTAAGTTTAACATGAAGGAGGGAGCGGGTCAAATCATATGGATTTCTTAATTGAAATGTGCTTACAATTCTCGAATAATTATTTTTCTGGTAAACTCAAGCCGTTCAATCACATTTACTGGCGGAACATCCCGCTTAATCTTAGGAGACTGCGTTATGGCAAAATCACGCTCTGACCAAATGGTGGAACGCTTGCGTAATATGCAAGCCGCCGCACCCGATATTGAAGCCTCGGCCGTTGTTTCTGTAGACGGCCTTATTATGGCATCTGCCTTGCAACAGGGCGTGGAAGAAGACCGCGTTTCGGCCATGTCTGCGGCCATGCTCAGCCTCGGCGAGCGAATTTCTGGCGAACTGGGACGTGGAAGTCTTGAACAGGTTTACATCAAAGGAGATAAGGGCGCAATTGTGCTTACCGCCATTGGTGAGGAAGCCGTACTGACCGCCATGTCGCGCCATGATGCCAAACTGGGCATGATCTTTCTTGAGATGCGCCGCGCCGCTGAAGATTTAGTGAAACTGGTCGGATGAACAGAAAAACTTTTACTCTTAAATAATTTGCAACCCCGAATGGGGAGGGCTTAAACGCCCTCCCCATTCTCTTTGTTTAAATCATCTAACTTGAAAGGGAATCAAATGACGACAAAATATTTATTCTTCACTGACGGTGTGGTTTCATCTGTTGGGAAAGGCGTCACCGCCGCCGCAATGGGACTGTTGTTAAAGGAACGCGGTTTCAAGGTCGCTGTTCAAAAGCTGGACCCGTATATCAATGTGGATCCCGGCACCATGTCACCTTATCAGCATGGCGAAGTATATGTGTTGGATGATGGCGCAGAGACCGACCTCGATCTTGGTCACTACGAAAGATTCATTGACAATCGTTTGACACGCGTCAGCAATTTCACGACGGGACAAGTCTACGCCGAGACCATCGCGAAGGAACGCCGCGGTGATTATTTGGGCGGGACGATTCAGGTTATTCCACATATTACGAATGAGATCAAACGCAGGATCGGTCTGGTTTCAAAGGAAACAGGCGCGGAGATCGTCATTCTCGAAGTAGGCGGAACAGTTGGTGATATTGAGTCTCAGCCGTTTCTTGAGGCATTACGTCAACTCCGCAACGAAGTTGGACGTGAAAACTGTCTGTTTGTACATGTCACCTGGCTGCCAACAATCGGCGCAACTGGTGAGATCAAGACCAAACCCACGCAGCACTCAGTAGCCGCGTTACGCTCAATCGGTATTTCCCCCAACATCATCATCGCGCGTGCCGATCAGGATGTGGATAAAGGTCTGTGCGAAAAGATCGCGCTCTTCTGCGATGTTGAAAAAGACTCCGTGATCCCGATGAAAACCGCGGAAGTACTTTATGAAGTCCCGTTACTTTTGGAGAAAATGGGCGTTGGCGAATTGGTGCTGACAAAGCTCGGCTTGAAAGCAAAACGTAAACCAAATATGCGCCCGTGGAAAAAACTGGTTGAAGATGTAAAGAAGCCAAAACCCTCTGTCAAGGTTGCGCTGGTCGGCAAGTATGTTGAATTGCAGGATGCCTACATGTCAGTGCGCGAAACGCTCAAACATGCCGCACTTGCAAACGATGTTGAAGTGGAGATCAGCTGGGTGCATTCGGCTGACCTGGAAAAAGATAAAGGCTGGGACGTTGTCAAGAAAGCGGATGCGGTTCTTGTACCGGGCGGTTTTGGATCACGCGGCATTGAAGGCAAAGTGTTAGCCGCGCGTTATGCACGCGAAAACAAAGTCCCATATCTTGGTTTGTGTTTGGGAATGCAAGTGATGTGCATTGATTTCGCGCGCAACATTCTTGATCTTGAAGATGCCAACTCTTCTGAATTTGATCGGGGCACGGAACACCCTGTGATCGATCTAATGATCGACCAGCGTTCCATTACCGATATGGGCGGGACGATGCGTCTCGGACTGTACCCGTGCCTGATCCAAAAAGGGACGAAGGCTTCTGCCGCCTATACAGTCCCCAAAGTGGACGAGAGGCATCGTCACCGCTTTGAGTTTAACAACTCCTACCGTGCCGAATTCGAAAAGCAGGGCATGATATTTTCAGGTCTCTCTCCTGATGGCAGATTGGTCGAGATCGTTGAACTGGCAGATCACCCCTACATGGTCGCGAGTCAATTCCACCCCGAATTTTTATCGCGTCCGATGAAACCACATCCTCTGTTTGTGGGGCTGCTCAAAGCCGCGAAAGAACGGTCGAAGAAGTAAACCCGGAAGGAAACAAAAAAAGTCCCGTCTTTCGACGGGACTTTTTTTGTTGATGGGTGCAGATTACACACCAGCGAGGCTGGAGTTGACTTTGCTGAACACGTTACCGATGATTGGTCCGAGGATCATGAGAGCAGCGATAACAACGATGGCTACCAAAACGAGGATGAGAGCGTATTCAACGAGACCTTGGCCTTTTTCTTTGGGTGCGAATAACATTTTGTATAATCTCCTTTTATAAAAATTCCTAGGAACGCTTCCTAAGTTCGATTGACTTTATTTTACATCGTCTACAAAATAACGCAAGAAAAAAAAAGCCTTTTTCCTAACAATTATGTCAGCCTTTCAAGAACGAAAGTTCTTTATTTTTAAATCATTCTTCATTTTACAAATTCTCTTGAGCAGTGTGTTTATTTATTTTAACTACAAAGGATAAACTCTAATCACCCGGCACTTCTTCTTTTTTTAGACTGAGAAATATACAATAGAGAATGTCACACAAAGGAAGCAACAAGGCGTTTACCTGCCAAATCCTTTCGACTTCTGCATATACACCGCGCATGGTTTCAGGCAAACCAGAAGCGAGTGTAAACATCAGACGATCGGTAAGAGAAAGGGGCGTATCGTTTGGATTTGGCAAAATGGGCGGGAGCAGCTTTACAGTCACGGCTGAACGGTGAGGAAATTGTTTGAAAAATTTATCGGTACCGATCACAGTCATTGGTATGATGGGACAGTTCATCTCAATCGCCATTCTGGCTGTGCCTGTTTTTGCAACACCAAGCCCTTTTCCATTAGAGCGTTTCCCTTCCGGGAACATGCCGAGGATTTGTCCATGAGCAAGAACCTTGCGCGCATGACGAAGCGCCCACTCATCTTTTTCACCGCGATATACAGGGAAAGCACATAGTACACGCAGCAATGGATCAAGCACGGTGTTGAACAATTCAGCTTTACCCATAAAACAGATCACACGCGGCACGGCAAATTGCATTGGGAAAACATCAAAATTGGTGACATGATTCGCTGCAATAATCACAGAACCATCCAACGGAAAATTCTCAACCCCTTCCACCTTCATCACCATAGCAGATTAAAAGATTGCGAACCAGCCAAAGCACAAGGCGTCGCGCGGAGGTATCTTCCAGATAATATTTTTTCCGGTCACGCGGGTCTGCATCCTGCTGTGTACTCAAAATGGCCTCTTCTTATAAAATGCGATTATACTTGATACATTATTCACAATCATTAACCCTAGGAGTTAAAAATGGATACAACAATTGAAAGCATCTCCGCGATTGAGATTCTGGACTCGCGCGGCAACCCCACAATTGAAGTGGAAGTGGTTTTGATGGATGGCGCATGGGGCCGCGCTGCGGTTCCTTCAGGCGCATCCACCGGCGTACATGAAGCACTCGAAATGCGCGATGGCAACAAGAAACGTTACCTCGGCAAAGGTGTAGCCAAAGCTGTGGCAAACGTCAACGGCATCATCTCAAACTCACTCTTTGGCTGGGATGCCTCAGACCAAATGGGCCTGGATGCTGAATTGATTGCAATGGACGGAACACCCAATAAATCCAAACTGGGTGCGAATGCAATTTTAGGTGTCAGTCTGGCAGCCGCAAAAGCAGCAGCCAATTCATTCGGAATGCCGCTCTATCGTTATCTGGGCGGCGTGTACGCGCACGTGCTTCCTGTGCCAATGATGAATATCATGAACGGCGGCGCGCATACAAACTGGCAAAGCACAGATATGCAGGAGTTCATGGTGATGCCTTTCGGCGCTCCCTCCTTCTCTGAAGGCGTGCGCTGGGGCGCTGAAATTTACCATGCGCTAAAATCAGTGTTGAAGGAAAAAGGATATGGCACACTCGTCGGTGACGAAGGCGGATTCGCTCCCGCGCTCAAAGCAAACGGCGAAGCCATTGAATTGATCCTCGCGGCCATTGCAAAAGCAGGATTCAAAGCAGGTCGCGGCAAAGATGTGGCGATTGCACTTGACCCCGCCGCATCTGAGCTTTATGACGAAAAGAAAAAGAAATACAACCTGCGCAAAGAAGGCAAGGAATTGACCGGTGAACAAATGGTTGAGTTTTGGGCAAAGTGGGTAAAAGACTATCCCATCGTTTCGATTGAAGATGGTCTGGCACAAAACGACTGGAGTTCATGGACTTTGATGACCGAGAAATTAGGCGATAAGATCCAAATCGTCGGAGATGACTTGCTTGTGACAAACCCTGAACGCGTCCGCAAAGCCATCAAAGAGAATGCGGCAAATGCATTGCTTGTCAAAGTGAATCAGATCGGCTCGCTGACAGAAACCATTGAGGCCGTGGAATTATGTCACCGTGCCGGCTGGCGCGCAGTCACATCTCACCGCTCTGGCGAGACAGAAGATGCCACCATCGCAGACCTCGCAGTGGCACTTAATACCGGTCAGATCAAAACCGGAGCGCCTGCCCGCTCAGACCGTGTAGCGAAGTACAACCAACTCCTGAGAATTGAAGCAGAGTTGGGTGAGACCGCAAAATACGCGGGCTGGGATGCACTAAGAAAATAATTAATAAAACACCTTGCTGGCGGGGACGCAATGTCTCCGCCAGTTTTTTATCCTGGGAGGATGCATGTCAAACAGTAAAGATATACAAAGATATTTAACCAACAGACAAAAAGAAATCGATGGCGCGGCTCTGTATCTGGCACTGGCCGATTCTGAAAAACAATCGCAAATGGCTGAGTTATACAGACGGCTTTCAGCAAGTGAAGAAAAACACGCTGCAGTATGGGATAAGAAACTGGAGGCCTTGCATGCGGCTATCCCCCCGCGCATGCCCAGTCACCGCACACGGATATTGATCTGGCTGGCAAAACGATTTGGACCACAGTTCATTCTGCCAACGATCACAGGAAATGAAAAAGCCGACAGCAATGCTTATGATGGCCAACCTGACGAAGAGGCGCAAACCTTTTCACGGGACGAGAAATCACATGCGCGAATGCTGTCAATTGCAGCAAATTCCACGGGGGGCATCTCTGGCGGAAGTGTGGCGCAACTGGAAGGGCGTCACCGGGCTGGTGGAGGGAATGCATTACGCGCGGCAGTATTGGGCGCAAATGATGGATTGGTTTCCATACTCAGCCTGGTGATGGGGGTCGCTGGCGCCACCAATTCAAACTCAGCCGTATTGATCGCAGGGCTTGCAGGGCTGCTGGCAGGTGCAGGCTCAATGGCGCTGGGAGAATGGCTGTCTGTGCAAAGTTCGCGTGAGTTGTATGAAAACCAGATCAAAATAGAAGCAGAGGAGATCGCAGAAACTCCCGAGGAAGAACAGGAGGAGCTGGCACTCATTTATCAGTCCAAGGGATTACCTGAAGACCGCGCGCGCGAACTCGCATCACATATGATGGCAGACAAGGGAAGCATTTTAGATACACTCGCACGCGAAGAATTAGGAATCGACCCTGAAGAGTTGGGCGGATCGGCTTATGAAGCCGCGTTCACTTCATTTTTCCTGTTCGCAGTCGGCGCGGTGTTCCCAATTTTCCCATTTTTCTTTTGGAGCGGTATAACTGCAATTTACCTAAGTCTTGCGATCAGCGGCATCGGTTTATTTATCATCGGGGCCGGCATTACTCTGATGACCGGACGCAGTATCTGGTTTTCTGGAACAAGACAGGTATTGGTTGGCCTTGCGGCTTCGATACTCACATTTGGCATTGGGAAGCTGATTGGTGTCATTGAATTAACGTGGAGAAGCCAAAGCAAAGATATTGCCCATTAATTTGAATCAGGTTTGAGATCCCGCTTGATGCGGGGCTGGAGTCTGAGTTTCTTTGAATTTTTAAGTTGACAAAACTTCCACAACCGCTATAATTAGTTTGTTGTTCCAACATACTAAACCTTATGGTAAAAAATACAGCAGACCAAACGACTGTTCGAGAGAAAAATTTGTCATCCGTACTCCGGCTGGTTCATTCACAGTCGCCTATTTCTCGCGCGCAACTTGCCATTGCTACGGGATTAAACAAATCAACTATCTCAAGTCTTATAGACGAATTAATTGCCCAAAATTTTGTGTATGAAGCCGGAATCAATTCAGGAGCTGCAGGCCGACCCGCTACAAAGCTTGAAATCAATCCACATGCAGGATTGATCGTTGGTGTAGAGCTTGGTGTGGATTTTGTTACTGTAGCCGTAACTGATTTACTGGGAAATATCCTTTGGCGGTACAAAGAAGATGCCGACCCAGCCGAAGGTCAGGACAAAATGATCAACCAAACATTGTTGATTGTAAAAGAGGCAATGACAGTTAATAAAAAAAAGGGCGGGCGTTTTTTTGGAATCGGTCTTTCGACGCCTGGAACTGTAGACTTAAAAGAAGGGGTTTTAATCTTTGCGCCAAATCTGCACTGGCGAAATGTGCCATTTAGAAAAATTTTTTCAGACTACACTAAACTAAATGTATATATTGAAAATGACGCAAATGCCGCCACGATTGCCGAACATTTATTTGGCACCGCGCGCGAATGTCGGGATTTTCTTTTTGTGTTTGCCGGTGTTGGAATTGGCAGCGGATTATTCTTAAACGGAAATTTGTATCGCGGTAAAAATGGATACGCCGGTGAGATCGGTCACTCTCCCATCATGGCGGAGCCATCGCCAACTGTATGCCATTGTGGAAATCGCGGCTGCTGGGAAACATATGCAAATCAGTATTCAATCATCCAGCGAGTACAGGCCCGACTTGAAGTAAAACGAAGCAACATTATTCCAAACTTATGGCAGACCAAAACGCCGTGCTTTCCATTCCTCTTATCAAACAAGCGGCAGACCTGGGCGATGCAGAAGCCATTGAATCTTTTACTGAAGCAGGCCATGCCATGGGAAAAGGATTCGCGGGTTTGATCAACATCTTTAACCCTGAAAAGATCATACTTGGCGGTCCGTTGAGTTTAGCCGGAGAGTATCTATTACCCGCGATCAGAGAAACCATTGCACATCATTCATTTCTTCCTGAAATCAACCAGCAAGCTGAAGTACAACTATCGACTTTTGGATCGGATGCAAGCTTAATTGGAGCCATCGCCATCGTTATTGACGATGTTTTATCAAGGCCCATGAATAAAGGAGGTGATTACACAAACCGCTAATTTTTTTTACTCGAAGAGATGTCGTTTAATCGTCAAGAAATATAATCTGTAAGGAGAGAAGAATGAATAAAAAGTTATTTGCTCTTTTGAGCATTTTAGTGATCGCATCAATGGCACTTACCGCCTGCGGCGGCGCTGCCACAACCGCCCCGGAAACAAAACTCGCGGTCGGCATTGTACTTCCAACCAAAGATGAACCCCGCTGGGTTCAGGACGAAGCCCGCTTCAAGGAAGCTTTGACCGCTGAAGGCTATGATGTGGAAATCCTCTTTAGTCAGGGTGATTCTGCAAAAGAAAAGCCAATGTTGAGGCCCTGATTACCAAGGGCGTCAAGGTTATCATCCTCACCCCGCAAGATGGTGCTGCTGCTGGCGCTGCTGCTGAAGCTGCTCGTGCTGCTGGCGTGAAAGTGATCTCCTATGACCGCTTGATCCGCGATACTGACGCTGTTGACTTCTATGTCACATTTGACAGCATCTCCGTGGGCGCCGCTCAGGCTCAATATTTGGTTGACAACGCCACCGGTGAAGGCAATCCTCTTTACCTGTATGCTGGCGCTGCCTCCGATAACAACGCTTTCCTTTTCTTTGAAGGCGCCTGGAATGTCCTCCAGCCCAAGATCGCTGACGGCACTTTCGTCATCAAGAACTCTGACGAAGCTGTTGCTCTTCAAGACAAAGCCACTTTGACCCGCGACGAACAAGCCGCGATCATTGGCCAAGTCACAACCAACTGGGATTTCAACACCGCCAAGACTTTGGCTGAAGCCAACCTCACAGCCACTGCTGCTGCTGACAAGGGTAACGTCTTCATTCTCGCCCCGAATGACGGCACCGCTCGCGCGATTGCTGATGCTTTCGGCGCCGATGGTGATGTAACCAGCTATGCTGTCACCGGCCAGGATGCTGAGAAAGCCTCTGTCCAGTACATCATTGACGGCAAGCAGTCCATGACCGTCTTCAAGGATGTCCGCACATTGGTAGACGATGCAATCTCTGCTGCTGTCTCCTTCGTTGAAGGCAAAACTCCTGAAGCTTCAAATTCCTACAATAATGGCAAGATTGATGTTCCTGCCAACCCGACTGTGGTAGTCACCGTCACCAAGGACAACGTTCAGTCTGCTTTGATTGACTCTGGCTACTACCCTGCCGGTGACTTCACTGGTCTAGGCGAAGCCGCGGCTCCTGCCACTACCGGCTCAGTTGAAGTATTTTCCTGGTGGACAGGCGGCGGTGAAGCTGCCGGTCTCGAAGCTATGATCGGCGTATTTGGCGCTCAATATCCTGATATTGAATTTGTCAATGCTGCTGTTGCTGGTGGCGCTGGCACAAACGCTCGCGCAGTGCTTGCCACCCGTTTACAAGCTGGCGATCCCCCAGATAGTTGGCAGGGTCATGCTGGTCAGGAATTGATCGGTACCTATGTTGACGGCGGACAGATCGAAGCTTTGAACGATCTTTACGAATCCCAAGGCTGGCTTGAAGTCATGCCTGAAACACTGATCCCGCTTATCTCCAAAGACGGCAACATCTATTCTGTTCCTGTAAATATTCACCGCGCCAACGTCTTGTGGTACAACCCCGCCGTGCTCGAAGCTAACGGAGTGGAAGTCCCAACCAATATGGACGAATGGTTCGCTGCAATGGACACCTTACAGACCGCTGGCGTTCAGCCTCTGGCCCTTGGTGAACAATGGACCAAGATGCACCTGTTCGAAACCGTTTTGCTCGGCACCCTCGGCGCTGATGCTTATAACGGATTATGGGACGGCTCCACAGATTGGGGCAGCGCTGAAGTTAAGGGTGCTTTGGATAACTACGCCAAAGTGTTGACCTATGCCAACAGCGACTCCTCCTCCCTCTCATGGCAGGATGCTGCCCAACTCGTCATCAACGGCGATGCAGCATTCAACGTGATGGGCGATTGGGCTGAAGGCTATTTCCGTGAATTGGGCAAGGCTCCGATGACCGACTACGGTTGGGCTGCCACTCCTGGTAGCGACGGCGTCTTCCAATTCCTTTCCGACTCCTTCGTACTCGCTGTTGGCGCTCCAGATGCAGATGCAGCAACTGCCTGGTTGACAGTAGCAGGTTCAAAGGAAGGTCAAGAAGCATTCAATCCTGTCAAGGGTTCGATCTGCGCCCGCACCGACTGTGACAAATCCCTCTTCGGTGAATATCTCCAATCCGCCATGGATGATTGGTCCTCCAATACCGTAGTCGGTTCCTTGACTCACGGTGTGGTTGCTAATGACTCATGGAAGACTGAAATCGACACAGCCCTCGGCTTGTTCATCGCCGATAGCAATGTAGATGGCTTCCAAGCCGCTCTCGTTGCCGCATGTGCCAGCTCTGGTCCCTGCAAATAAATCTTAATGTTAGAATCGTTGAGGCTCCGTGTTATACGGAGCCTCAACCCTTTTTAATTATAAATTTGAACGAAACGAGGCCTGTCATGTTCAGAGATAAAGATCGTTATTTAAATATCCTTCTTATCTCGCCATCCATTCTGGCTATTCTGATCTTTGTATACGCATTCATCGGTTGGTCAGTGCGCGTATCTCTGAGCAAGTGGAAAGGCTTGAGCGCAGATTACACCTGGAACGGAATCAAGAATTATCTTGACCTTTTTGCTGATCCGCGTTTCCAAATCGATATTCGCAACACATTGATCTTCACTGCGGTATTTGTATTTGGCAGTATCCTGCTTGGGTTCGCTCTCGCTGTAATGCTCGACCAGGGGTTGAAAGGTGAAGGTTTCTTCCGCAGTCTTTTCTTATTTCCAATGGCAATTTCCTACATTGTTACAGGTGTTGTCTGGCGCTGGCTGATGAATCCAGCCATGGGTTCCCGCACCAGTGGTCTCAATTTATTATTTACAAACCTCGGTTTGGATTTCTTTGTCAACAAGTGGCATACCACCCCAACCTGGGGTATTGCCGCCATTGCGCTTGCCGCCATTTGGCAAATGTCTGGGTACACCATGGCGCTTTATCTTGCGGGCTTGCGCGCGATTCCGGAAGATCTCAAAGAAGCCGCACGAATAGACGGGGCGAGCGAGACACAAATTTATCGCTACATTATGCTTCCTTTACTTTCCCCAGTCACACTCTCTGCACTTATTATTCTTGGGCACACATCGCTCAAAGTCTTTGATTTGATCGTTGCTGTTGCTGGTAAACAACTTCCTCTTGATGTGCCCGCACTTTATATGTGGCAGATCACATTTGACGGTTTATTCTATGGACGCGGCGCAGCCGTGGGTATTCTTCTGCTCGTCAGTATCGCAATTCTCATCATCCCTTATATTCGCTACACACTAAAAACAGAGGCGGAACAATGAAAAACTTAGCGAAATTACGCCTTGATAAATACTGGCTCTATATTCCATTGGTCTTAATGACCATTTTCTATCTACTCCCGTTGTACATCATGATCATCACAGGTTTTAAGAGTTTTGCAGAAATTGATCTTAAGACCATGTGGAATCTTCCAAATGGGATTGCGTTTGATAATTACATTGAAGCATACTCCAAGCTTGCGCCTTCGCTGTGGAATAGCTTTAAGATGGTCATTCCGGCTGCTTTGATCTCATCCATGCTTGGCTCATTAAATGGTTTTGTGCTTGCCAAGTGGAAGTTCCGCGGCGCAGATGTGATCTTTCCTTTCATCCTCTTTGGGATGTTCATTCCCTACCAAAGTATTCTCATTCCACTCGTTCAGTTTATGAATGTAATCGGTCTTAAAGGTTTGCCAGGACTCGCTCTCGCACATATCATCTATGGTATTCCGATTACGACCTTAACTTTCCGCAATTATTACGCCAGCCTGCCGCAGGAATTGCTTGAAGCCGCAAAAATAGACGGAGCGGATATGCTTGGCATTTATCGGCATATTCTTCTGCCCATATCAATGCCAAGTTTTGTGGTTGTGCTTATCTGGCAATTCACATCCGCCTGGAATGACTTTCTTTTTGCAGTAATTTTGACAGGCAACAGTGAATGGCCGATTACCGTTGCCCTCAATAATATGGCGGGCAGTCAGATCATCGCATGGAATGTCCAAATGGCTGGCTGATTACTTGCCGCGCTCCCTACATTATTGGTTTACATTGTCCCTGGCGGCTATTTCCTGCGTGGCCTACTTGCAGGATCCCTGAAAGGGTAGAATATAATTGTCATTAAACGCAACATGTTTTGAACCAATAAAAACGCTGGATAATCTTTCTTGTCATCTGGAGTAACCATGTCCACCCCCATATTAGAGATGAAAAACATCACCAAGGAATTCCCTGGTGTAAAAGCTTTGAACAACGTCAGCTTTCAAGTAACTGAAGGCGAGATTCATTTTCTGGTGGGCGAAAACGGTGCTGGGAAATCCACTTTAATGAAGGTATTAAGTGGAGTGTATCCACACGGTGACTACACAGGTGACATTGTTTTTAACGGGAAAGTACAAACCTTCAGAGGAATCAGCGATAGTGAGAAAGCCGGCATCGCCATTATCTATCAGGAACTAGCGCTCATTCCTGAAATGACCGTATACGAAAATATTTTCCTCGGCCACGAGATCAAAAACGGATCGCTCATTGACTGGAATGAAACCATCAAACGTGCGGGCCAAATGTTGAAAAAAGTAAAACTTAATGTAAACCTTGCCGAAAAAGTAAGAGATCTGGGCGTGGGAAAAAGGCAGTTGGTTGAAATTGCCAAGGCGCTCAGCAAGGATGTTAAGTTATTAATCCTGGATGAACCCACTGCGGCGCTAAACGAAGATGACAGCGAAAATTTACTTAACCTTTTGCGTGAATTAAAAAGCCACGGCGTAACGTGCGTATTAATTTCACACAAATTACGGGAAGTAATCGAAATCGCGGATTCAGTCACCGTACTTCGCGATGGACAAACGATATGCACACTGAACGCTAAAAAGGGGTGAAGTATCTGAAAGCGCTTTGATAAAGCACATGGTAGGGCGCGAGATCGACAACATCTATCCCAAAAAAGAAAACCGACAAATTGGGGAAGTTGTCCTGCGTGTGGAAAATTGGAATGCGTACGATCCGGCCCTTGGCAGAAGTATTCTTAAGGATATTAATTTTCATGTAAAAAAAGGGGAGATCGTTGGGTTTGCAGGCCTGATGGGTTCCGGGCGTACTGAACTTGCCTTGAGCATATTTGGCAACCCCGGTGGATATAACATCAGCGGGGATATATCAATACTGGGGAGCAAGAAACGATTCAAGCACCCTCAAGATGCGATCAAAGCGGGCGTTGCCTATGTAACTGAAGATAGAAAAGGCAATGGATTGATCCTGATCCAGGATGTAAAACAAAACATTACCATCGCAAATCTAAAGGAAATATCCATTCGAAATGTCGTCAATGACAACTCGGAAGTTAAAGTTGCAAACGAATATCGAGTCTCCTTAAATATCAAGACGCCAAGCGTGGAGCAGAAGACTTCAAACCTAAGCGGCGGAAATCAGCAAAAAGTATCTCTCGGTAAATGGTTGTTTGTCGGCCCTAAATTGTTAATTTTAGATGAACCAACGCGAGGCATTGATGTTGGCGCAAAATATGAAATTTACACGATCATGACAAAACTGGTTGAGCAAGGCTTAAGCATTATTATGATCTCTTCCGAGTTGCCGGAAGTTCTGGGAATGAGCGATAGAGTCTATGTTGTTTCAGCCGGCAAAATTACAGGGGAATTGGCAGGCAGCGAAGCAACGCAGGAAAAAATCATGCAATTGGCGACCAATTACTAAGGAGTCTGCAAATGTTATTTTTACAAAACGCCGGGGAAATTATTACAAAAAATATCCGTGAATACGGAATGTATATCGCCCTGTTTGTTATCATGGTGATCTTTACCATCACCACCGACGGCATATTCATTTCATCCAGAAATATCAGCAACCTGATGAACCAGACCGGATATATCGCGGTATTGGCAGTCGGCATGACGCTTGTAATTATCATCCGTCATATTGATCTTTCCGTCGGGTTTCTCGCAGGTTTTCTGGGAGCCATCGCAGCGATCGCTCTCGCGTTTTGGGGAATGCCTGTTTATGCAGTGATCCCCCTGGTACTGGCACTTGGCGCATTTGCCGGCGTACTGACCGCTTTTTTGTCGCGCAAATGAAGATCCCGTCATTCGTTGCAACGCTTGCAGGCTGGTTAATCTATAGAGGTGCAATCCTGGTTGTCACAGAAAGCACCGGCACCATCATTATTTCCAATGACACCTTTAACGCACTCGGAAATGGTTACATCCCCGATATTCCCGGACTCAACTTCTTACCCGAAGTACACAAGCTAACCCTTATCCTTGGTTTCGCAGCCCTGCTTCTGTTCATCTTCAACGAAATCAATGACCGCAGAAAAAAGCTGGCTTATGACTTTGAAGTTCTGCCCATGGATATCTTCGTCCTGAAAATTGCATTTACCTCCATCATCGTTGCAGGAATCACCTGGGTACTCGCAGGATACAACGGACTCTCATGGACAGTCGTCATTGTACTCATCGTTGTCGGCATCTATGATTTCATCATGTCAAAAACTGTATTGGGCAGGCATATATACGCCATTGGCGGAAATCCGGAAGCAGCAGAATTAAGCGGCATCAGCGTCAAACGATTGATCTATGTTGTTTTTGGCTCGATGGGGATGCTTTCTGGATTATCAGGCATTCTATTTGCATCACGCTTGCAATCTGCCACAACAACCGCTGGCACACTTTTTGAATTGGACGCGATTGCCGCAGCCTACGTTGGCGGTGTGTCTGCGGCTGGCGGCGTTGGAAAAGTCATAGGCTCAATCGTTGGCGCGTTGGTAATGACCTCACTAACCAGCGGTATGAACCTGATGGGCATCGGCATCGCCTATCAATACATGGTCAGAGGTGCAGTTCTCGCCGCCGCAGTCATCTTCGATGTGGCAACCCGCAATCGAGCTCAGTAAATTCATTAAAAAAACAGCAGATTACACATACAACAAATTCACATCAATAACGGGTCTGGCTTAGCACTTAAGCCAGACCCGTTATAATTTACCCATCATGCAAATCAAATCATCCAAAACCACCATCTTCCTACTCACAGCCGGCTGCTTTCTTTCCTTCTTTGTCTTCGGATTCACAGACAATCTCAAAGGCCCCACCCTGCCCGCCATGCTCGCAGAATTAAATATCACCTACGGCACAGGCGGAAATATTTTCTTCGGCGAATATTTGGGGTTCCTCATCGCCACACTCATCACAGGCATTCTTGCAGACCGCTTCGGATTAAAAAGCGTGATCCTTTTGGCCGGTGTATTTTTAGGTATCGGCGTTGGTGGCTATAGTTTTTTCCAGTCTGCCATACTACTCTCAGGCTCGCTCTTTGTGCTTGGTATGGGGCTTGGCGCGCTTGAGCTTGGGCCAAACGCAATCATTGTCAGCCTGCATCATGAACGCAAAGGACTATATCTCAACCTGATGGCCGTTTTGCATGGATTGGGGTCGCTCATCGCACCGCTTTTCGCAGGCTGGCTATTATCCATCAACATGTCATGGCGCTTGATCTACCGCTGGGATATTCTACTGATCGCCCTATTCGTATTGATTTTTATTTTCCTGCGCTTCCCAAAAGCAGAAGAAAAAGCACAACTTGATTTTCGTCACATTCCGCAAATCGCATTCAAAGGACAACTCCCCTGGTTCTACGCCGCAATTACATTTTATGTCGCGGCAGAGATCGGGCTGGCATCCTGGCTTGTTACCTTTCTTCAGGAAACTCGCAATATCTCAGTAACCGCCAGCAATCAATCGCTTTCATTATTTTTCGCCATGCTGATGATCGGACGTTTACTAGGCGGCTTCTTCGTTCACCGCATCGGCTACCTGCGCTCGATTCTTTTCATGACCATTGGCGGCATCGTTTGCATCGCGACTGGTTTGTTCGGCCCTCATGAAATCTCCTTCCTTTTAGCCATGACCGGCTTCTTTCTCTCAATCATCTTTCCCACCATCACCGCCGCAGTTTCAGATACACACACAGAAAATGCAAATACCGTTCTCGGCGTCCTCTTCACATTCGCAGGACTTGGCGGCGTTATTGGTCCGTGGCTCATCGCGTGGAGCAGCGACCTGTTCGGTTTACAAACAGGTCTTTCACTGATTATTTTATTTATGCTGATCCTGCTCATCTCAGTCGCAACACTTATGAAAAGGATTTCAAATGGACAAAATACTTAACTGGGGACTCCTCTCGACTGCAAAAATAAATCGCGCCTTGATCAATCCACTCACCGCATCAAATCGGACCCGTTTACTGGCCGTTGCTTCGACAAGCATTTCCTCCGCTGAAACATAGGCACACGAGTGGAAAATCTCACGCGCGCACGGTAGTTACGAAGCCCTGCTCGCCGACCCTGAAGTAGACGTGATCTACAACTCACTTCCCAATCATCTGCACGCCGAATGGACGATCAAAGCTTTACACGCCGGCAAACATGTGCTGTGTGAAAAACCATTTGCATTAACACTAGCCGAAGCAGACGCAATGAGTCAAGCCGCACGCGAAACCGGCAAAGTAGTTGCAGAAGCATTCATGTATAGACATCACGCGCAAACCTTGAAAGTAAAAGAAATTGTAGAGAGCGGTGTGCTGGGAAAACTACAACTTATCAAAGGTTCGTTCACCTTTACACTGACGCGTGAAGGCAATTACCGCTGGATGGAAGAGGCTGGCGGCGGCAGTATCTGGGACGTGGGATGCTATCCCATTTCTTATGCACGGATGATCGTCGGCGCTGAGCCTGTTGAAGTATCTGGCTGGCAGGTTACAGGTCAGGGTGGAGCCGATGAGTCTTTCGTCGGACAGATGCGATTCGAGAGCGGAGTCCATGCTCAGTTTGATAGTGGATTCAATTCCCCATTCCGCTCAATGGTCGAGATCGTAGGCACGGATGCTTCGTTGAATATCCCCAACCCATTCAAGCCCGGGAAAATAAATGAAGTATTTATTTCACGCGGCAATATACAGGAAAAAATAAAGATAAAAGGCGATGAGTTATATCTTGGTGAAGTGGATGATCTATGCGATGCAATCATGAAAAATAAACAGCCGCGCATCTCGCTTGAAGACAGCCGTAAAAATATTGCGGTTATTCTTGCTTTTATCGAATCGGCGAAAACAGGAAAAACAACCCGGCTTTAGAGTTTTTTGTTTACCCAAACAACTAACTCGTTCTTGAAAACCATAGGGCAAATAAAGACCTTGTGATTATAATAATGCCACTATACTTTTCAACTGGAGGATTCCCATGGCAAGCGTTACGTATCAGAACGTGTTCAAGCAATTCGGTGATCTCATGATCATCAAAGATCTCAACATCAATGTTGAAGATAAAGAGTTCCTTGTATTGGTCGGCCCGTCAGGCTGCGGTAAAACAACCGCCCTGCGTCTGCTGGCTGGTCTGGAAGAAATCACGGATGGACAGATCATCATCGGTGACCGCGTGGTAAATGATGTTGCCCCGAAAGATCGCGATATTGCCATGGTCTTCCAGTCTTATGCGCTGTACCCGCATCTTTCGGTCTATGACAACATGGCCTTCGGGTTGAAGCTTCGCAAAACACCAAAAGATGAAATCAAGCGCCGCGTGAGTGATGCGGCTGAAATTCTGGGCATTACAGATTTGCTTCAGCGCAAACCGCGCCAACTCTCCGGTGGTCAACGCCAGCGTGTGGCTGTGGGACGCGCGATCGTGCGTGAACCAAAAGTATTCCTTTTCGATGAGCCGCTTTCAAACCTGGATGCAAAACTGCGTGTTCAAATGCGCGCCGAGATCAGCAAATTGCATCAGCGCTTGCAGACCACTTTCATCTATGTGACCCACGATCAAACCGAAGCCATGACCATGGCTTCTCGAATCGCGGTCATCAATAAAGGTAAATTGCAGCAGCTTGATACTCCGCAAAATTTGTACGACTATCCAAACAATCTGTTTGTGGCTGGCTTTATCGGCTCGCCTGCCATGAACTTCTTCCCCGCCAAACTTATCAAGGAAGGCGATAAAGTGATTGTGGACGCTGTTGATTTCAAAGTACAGATTCCGGAAAAACTTGCAGGTCCATATAAAAATATGGGCGGCAAGGATGTTGTATTTGGCATTCGCCCTGAGAATATTCATGACCCCGAATTCGCCCCGCAAAACATTTATGGCGAGAAGGTCTCCTCCAGAGTGGATGTAACCGAATTAATGGGTAATGAGACTCTGCTTTACCTTGTCAGTGGTAAGAATACATTTGTAGGCCGCGTTGACCCGCGTTCGAAACTGCGTGTCGGCGATACAACCCAGGTGATCTTCGATATGGACAAGTTCCATATCTTTGATGCAAGTACCGAAGATGCAATTCGGTAAATCTTTGTAAAAGGCAGGTGGTTCGCTCAGCAAATATAATTACAGTTATCGTGTTCGTGCAGAATTAAAAAAAGTTTCCCTAAATATTCAAGGAGTAATAAGAGAATGAAAAAGAATCTATTTGTTTTGCTGAGCGTACTTGTTGTCGCCTCGCTCGCCCTCGCCGCTTGCGGTGGTGGAACTCCCGCCACTGAAGCCCCTGTTGTTGAGGCTACCGAAGCTCCTGCCACAGAAGCAGCCGCTACCGAAGCCCGGATGGAAGTTGTTGAAGTAACCTTCTGGCATGCTTATGGCACCGGTTCCGCTGAAGAGACAGCCATGGCTGCTATTCTTACGCAGGCCGCGATCGATATGCCCCAGTACAAGATCAACGTTCTTCAAGTCCCTTTCAACGACATCTTCAATAAGTACGACACCGATGTTGCTGCTGGCGGCGGACCAGACATGTTCATTGCCCCGAACGATAACCTCGGTGGACAGGTTCGCACCGGTACAGTTGCTGACATCACCGACATTGCCGCTGGCAAACTTGGTGACTATAGCGAACTTTCCCAGGGCGGCATGATGTACGACGGCAAGTTGTACGGTATTCCTGAATCCTTGAAGGCTGTTGCTTTCTGGTACAACAACCGAAATGCTCCCCACTCCTCCTGCTACAACGGACGAACTCAAGGCCCTTATGGAAGGCGGCACACCTGTCTCCATTTCCTATGGCTGCTACCACCAATACGGCTTCTTCGGTTCCTTCGGCGGACAGATCTTTGATGCTGATTTCAACTTCGTTACTGACGAAGCCAATCAGGCCAATGTAACCGCTGCGGTTTCCTACCTCAACGAACTCTATCAAATCTCCAAGACCAACAGCTGGCCCAAGAATGATGCCGATGGTCTCGCTCCCTTCACCGAAGGCACAGTCGCTGCCATCACCAACGGTAACTGGGCCATGGGCGATTATCGCAAGGCTCTCGGTGACAAACTCGCCGTAGCCCCATTGCCAGCCGGCCCTGCAGGCGCTTCCAACCCGCTCCTCGGTGTTGATGGTTACTACTTCACCCCCAACAGCGCGAACCTCGAAGCCGCTGTTGATGTTGCTCTTTACCTGACCAACGCCGCCGCTCAAACCTCCATGATGAATGATGCCGGCCACGTTCCTTCCAACACCACCGTTGAAGTGACCGATCCCCTCATCCAGGGCTTGCTCGATGCGTTCGCCACATCCTACTTCCGCCCTCAGGTGGAAGCCATGGGCAACTATTGGGGCAACTTCTGCGGTACCGATCAGGTCTTTGAAGCTGGCACCCCCGCCGCTGACTGGGTCGCCGCAGGTTTTGAAGGCGCTACCAAACCCAAATAAGTTTAGTTTGTAACACCGCAATACAAAGGAGCGGACGGGTCACACCGTCCGCTCCTACACAATATGGTTATTCTTATCAGGAGAAACAAACATGGAATTAGCAAATAAGAAAACTGCCAAATCCAAGATCAAGCGGAATTTGCTGCCATATTATTATCTTGTCCCTGCCTTTCTAATCATGGGGGTGATTACATTCTATCCATTAATTTATCAGTTAATTATTTCTTTTACCAACTTTGAAACACAGCACCTGTTGCTCGGGTTAAATGACCCGGACCTTAAGTTCATCGGATTTAAAAACTATATTGACATTTTCACCGGTGCATTGCCGGTTGAGAACTTCAATTTTTTTCGAGTACTTGAATTCAACTTTTGGTGGGCGTTCAGTAATGTAATGCTTCATGTACCAGCCGGTGTTTTAATCGCTACAATTCTAAACACGGAAGGTTTATGGCTCAAAAAGATATACCGCGCCTTGTATATTCTCCCGGTAGTTGTTCCGCCCATCGTGGTTGCCACCGTCTGGCGCAATATCTTTGATGAACAATACGGCGCCATGAATCAATTCCTGACCGTGATCATGTCACTTTTAGGACAGACAGACCCCGTTCGCTTGCGATGGCTCACCGAATTTAGCCCCCCCATTCCAGGCTTTCTTCCCGGCGCACCCTTACACTCGCGTATTACTCGATGATGATCGCCAATTTCTGGCTGGGCTGGCCCTTCATGTCTGTTGTTGCCACAGGCGCACTGCAAAGCATCCCCAAGGATTTATACGAAGCCGCATCCATAGATGGCGCAACTGGAAATCAACAATTCTGGAACATCACGGTTCCGCTGCTTAGGCCAGCCATGATCCCGGCGGCGGTATATGGCTTTACCCTCTCTTTCAATCTATTCAACTTCGTATTCTTTATGACCGGAGGCGGACCTGCGCGGTCTACCGAGCTTCTGGTCACGTTTGCTTATAACCTTGTCCGCAACCTGCGCTGGTTCGGTGTAGCCGCTGCCTTTGCGGTTATCATTTTCTTTGTGGCATTGATCGTCCTTCTTGTCACCAATCGTATCACCCGCGCCACACAAAGCTATTCGGAGTAAATATGAGCACAAACTCGCCAGCCTCCAACAAAAATTTGTTGATCCGCTTTTTGACAATGAATACCTCCGGTCAAACCAGCGGACGCAGCCTGCCGCTCTGGAGACAATTGTTAATCCAGGTGCTGTGTATCTTTATCTTATTCAGCGTGATGTTCCCCATCATGTATATTCTTACCATGTCGCTTAGTTCAAAGACCACACGCCCGTCTTCTTTGGAATTATTCCCCAAGGAAATTTCCTTCGAGGCCTACAAGCAGGTATTGGATCACCCAACGGGAAATCCGGTCTCATTTATTGAACTGCTTCGCAACAGCGTACTCCTATCTGTTGGAGTCGGAGCCGTGGCGTTATTGGTGGCTGTCACCGCCGCGTACGCCTTCTCGCGTTTCAATTTCAAAATGCGCGAAGTGCTTATGGTATTGGTCTTCATTCCGCTGCTGATGCCTGGAGTGGGGCTGGCAACCCCGTTATATCTCCTATTAAATAATTTTAAAGTTATGGACTGCGGAAAAGATGTAATGGCCTTCATGCCCTTATTTGCCTGTGATGCGGGCATCAAAGGCAAGCTGATCTTTAATCTGCGTGACTCACTGCTTGGCGTAGGTATCGCCATCACAGCCGGAGCTCTCCCTTTCGCGATCTGGAATCTCAAGGGATATCTTGATACCATTCCAAAAGAACTGGAAGAAGCCGCCGCCATCGACGGTGCGGATGCAAACCAGACCTTCTGGAAGATCATTTTGCCCCTCGCCGCGCCCCAGCTTGCCGTCACCTTCTTCCTCGGCTTCATCGGCCACTGGCAGGAATTTGTCACCTCATGGCTTTTCCTCTCCCAGCCCAAAGACTACACCCTCGCCATGACCCTCTATAACATGACAGGTCAATACGCCAGCAGCATCCCGTGGAATCGCTTTGCGGCAATGGCGGTCATCGTGGCGTTACCCGTGGCGTTTGTTTATATCGCGCTCCAGAAACAAATCGTTGGCGGTCTTACGACAGGCGGCGTCAAAGGTTAAGCTGCAAAAGTTACACTTATTATTTCCTCTTCCTTCTTTTTACGAAAAGCGGGAAGAGGAAATTTTTTGCCCCAGAGTCATTCATGCTTAAAAGATTTTTTTTCACGCTGTTACTTTTTTCTTTTCTATCAGCATGCGCATCCCCCGTTCCTGAGCCTGCCACAACGACAGTAACAGCATCCACGCCCGAACAGCTCACACGTCAGGATTGGTGGCGCGAGGCAGTATTCTATGAAATATTTGTCCGCTCCTATTACGACACAAACGATGACGGCATTGGTGACTTCAACGGCATCACTCAAAAATTAGATTATCTTGAATCTCTGGGCGTCAACGCCATCTGGCTCATGCCTATTAATCCATCCCCCTCCTATCACGGGTACGATGTCACCAACTATTACAACGTCAACCACGAGTACGGCACAATGGATGATTTCAAAAATCTATTGGCAGAAGCTCACAAGCGCGACATCCGCATCATCATTGACCTGGTTCTTAATCACACATCCAGTCAACATCCGTGGTTCAAGAACGCCAACAGCGACCCGAATTCACAATACCGTGATTATTACGTCTGGTCTGAAACAGGCAAAAGCGGACAATGGCACGCGGGCAATCAAGGATATTATTTTGGGCTTTTTTGGGGAGGCATGCCCGATCTAAACTATAACAACCCCGCCGTCACAGCCGATATGTTAAAAGTGACAGATTTCTGGCTCAACGAGATCGGCATAGACGGCTTCCGTGTGGATGCCGCCAAGCATCTTATAGAAGACGGCGAAAAAATTGAGAACACCCCTGCCACGCACGCCTGGTTCAAGGAGTTCTACACCGCCTACAAGGCTCAAAATCCTGAAGCCTATACGATCGGCGAAGTATACGGAGCCGGTTCATCAGTTATCAAATCCTACACAGGCGATCAACTTGATCATATCTTCAACTTCGAAATGTCCAGCGGATTCATGAACAGTGCAAATGGCGGCGCAAATTCAGGGATCACCAGCGCATTTAAATTTGCCGCGCAGGATATGCCCAATTTCAACTTTGCCACCTTCCTCACCAACCACGACCAAACCCGCTCCATGTCGGTATTTTACGGCAACATTGACAAAGCCAAAGTGGCATCATTTTTAATGCTCACGTCACCCGGCACACCGTTCATTTATTACGGTGAAGAAATTGGCATGCAAGGACAAAAACCGGATGAAGATATCCGTCTGCCCATGCAATGGTCAAATTCAGCCAATGCAGGTTTCAGCACACACCTCCCATGGCGCGCGCCTAATAAAGACTATACAACAACTAATGTAGAAGAACAACTTCAAGATTCGAACTCACTTCTCAATCACTACCAGACTCTCATTCAACTGCGCAAAGAACATCCGGCACTACAAACGGGCAGCGCCACCCTGATCGAAACAAACAATCCTGCTGTATTTGCACTCTTACGCAGCAGTGAAAATGAAAATATTTTGGTAGTTGTAAATTTAAGTAACTCTCCCATTTCAGATTACCAATTGGAGTTGAAAGAAAGCACACTGCCGAACGGCACCATTACTTCCACGTCATTGTTCAAGACAGCACAAGCCCAAACACTTGAAATCACAAGCGGAACATTCAGCGGATACAAACCCATTGATGAACTCCCCTTACCAAACATATCTCTTTGAACTCAGATAATTTTACGCCTGATACTGCTATTTATTCTCCAAATAAAATCAGTATAATAAAATAAATGAGCGATATCAAAATTCCTAAAACAGAAATTGAGATGCCTGCAATGGCAAGTTTACTTCGCTCGGTTTTCAAACTTAATACACCAAGCACAATACCAAGAATACTCGCAACACTGCCGCACATGGGAATAATCCCCGCGCACAAACTGATCACACCCAACGCGGCAGACGCCACCGCATAGAATCTGGCGAACCGCAATTCAGGATCAAAACTATTCGGATCAACTTCCATATCAAACCTCCGCAAGATAAACTGCAAATTCAATTCTACACATAATCCCATATTTGTGGCTTGCAACTCAAGATCGTATCAGTCAAATGAAAAAAAACACTCGTTCACTCATCTATATACTTTTCAGTCTGCTCGTTATTTTGATCGCCTTTGGATTACGCTTTCACGCTATAAACACACTGCCGATCGATTTTGACGAAGACGATTATTTACGCGCCGGACAGGAATACGCGCATCTGATTCGGACCTCAAACTGGTCCGGCTTTCTGGAAGCAAACTATCGCTCTGAGCATCCCCCGCTGGCAAAGATCATCATGGGCATCAGCATCCTCGCTGAGCCGGAAGAACCCCTCACTCCCGAAGCAGCGACTTCCGCCAGTCCAAACAAATTCCTGCCGCGCGGACTGGTTCACTCGGCGCGCACGATCAACGCCATAATTGGCACGCTGACCGTCGCCATTTTGACGATCCTTAATCCACTGGCCGGGCTGGCACTTGCATTACACACACTAACCATCAAATACGTTTCCCAGATCATGCTGGAAGCCCTCCCCGCACTGACCAGCCTGATCGCAGCGATCAGCTATCTGAAATGGAAACAGGCCAAACGTTCAGGGATGAACCGCTGGTTAATTTTATCCGCCGTTTCTCTCGGGTTAACAGCTGCATCCAAATATCTTTACTGCGTTGTCGGCATTGCCATTCTCGTTGATTGGATATTGGACGCCAAAGAAAAAGACACACTCAAAACCTCCATGCGTACCATCGTGTTTTGGGGCATGTCGGCTGTGATTGTGTTCCTCGCATTCGATCCCTATCTATGGCCGAATCCATTGGCACGGCTCGCCGAATCCGTCTTTTATCATTCCGGTTATTCATCGGGAGCGGTTGAAGTAGAGAACGCGGGCTTCCCGGTCTGGCAGCCATTCTCGTGGCTATTCTTTTCTCCCTACTGGTGGCACGATGGTGTCTTCGCATTTCCATTCGATCCATTCATCACGGTGCTGGCGCTCTTCGGTTTGAAACGCTTATGGGCAAAAGAAAGACTTTACATTTTCTGGCTGGGAATCGCCATGGCCTTTCTGCTGGTCTGGCCCACCAAATGGCCGCAATACATTGTCATTATCACAGTGCCGCTTTCTCTCGCTGCAGCAGAAGGGATATATCTTCTTAAAGATAATCTTCTCGAATGGTGGCAGGCACGCAAGACGCAAGTCAAAATTCATTACAACAAAATGGAAACACGCCGTGCGCTGCCCTGGCTTATTCCGGGATTAATTGCCTTTGCCGCGCTGACTATTTTTCCTCTGCTTTTTCAATTGGCGGTTTCCTTCATTAGTTTAAATGGAGGCACGCTGCGAGATGGATTTCAAGGCGGCATCTGGCGCGAATTCTGGGGCGGTATTACCGGGCAGATCAGCCCGGATGCTTTCGCCGAGGATGGCAAGGTCCACTTTGTTGGCTTCCTTTGGTATGCCGATATTCTTAATTGGGTCGGATCAATGGGTCTGCCATTCTTCAACACCATGTGGACCATTCTCTCCGTGTCATTACAAACTGCGCTGGGAGTTGGCGCCGCGCTTTTACTCAGGCAGCGCGGAATTAAATTCCGCAAGGGATGGCAGGCATTATTCATCCTGCCCTGGGCCATTCCCGAAGCGATTGGTACCATGCTCTGGTTAAACATCTTTGCGCCGATATCTGGCTGGCTGGTTCTGGCAATTAACAAATTCAGTCCTGATACCACTTCCAATATTTTCAAGAACTGGGAAGGCAGCCAAAACATGTCATTGGTAGTGCTGCTGATCGTGGCGCTCTGGTATGGATTCCCCTTTATGATGCTGGCCGCCAGTGCAGGCCTGAAACTACTTCCCCTGGAAGTGTTTGACGCCGCTTCGATTGACGGTGCCAGTGCGTGGCAAACTTTCCGCTATGTGACCTGGCCGCTGCTTATGCCATTGGTCGTGCCGGCAATTATTATCCGTGCCATCTTTGCGTTCAATCAATTTTATCTATTCCAAATGTTTTATTTTATAGATGATAATTTCAACATGTTCACTTTTGCGCGCCTTTCCTATTTTATGGTTTATGACTGGCGGGATTTCACGGGATCGGCTGTTGTTAACATCATCACCATTCTCCTGCTCATGATCTTCATTTTCCTCTTTAATCGCTGGAGCAAAGCAGGCGAAGGAGTAACTTATGCGTAACAAAATAAAACCATTCCAGCAGATCCTCTCACAGTTTGCACTCGCACTGATCGGTTTGTACGTTTTTCTTCCGATCTGGGGCATTCTGCGCCTCGCCTTTGACGCATCGATCAAAAATCGTCCGACCGAATTCCGCTGGTTCCCTAAAGAGTTTAGCGTTCAACCGCTCCTGAGCGTATTGGACCGTCCCTATCAATCAGTTTCTTTCATTACCCTTTTTCAAAATAGTTTACTGGTTTCCATCAGCGCGGCAATTGCTGCGGTGATTCTGGGAATCAGTCTCGCTTATGCCTTTGCGCGATTTCGTTTCCCTGGCCGTCAAAGCGGACTATTTCTGATCCTGCTGACGGCTGTCCTCCCGCCGGTTGCGTTTACGACACCGCTTTATCTCCTGCTTAGTTTGCTAAAAATACGCACAACCCTGGCCGGATTGTCCATCGTGTATGCTGCATTCGCCATGCCATTCTGCGTCTGGAATTTACGCGCTGCATTTCAGGCCATTCCAAAAGAACTTGAAGAGGCTGCTTTTCTGGATGGCGCGGGATACTTCACCACGTTCTGGCGCATCACCCTGCCGCTCGCAACACCATCCATCGCAGTCGCCGCGCTGATCGCCTTCCTGATGGCCTACTCTGAATTTACCATTGGCTGGCTGTTCGTTGAAAAAGCGGAAACGGTCACACTCGCCATGTCCATTTATGCCATTCTCACCTCTGGCACAGCCCAACCGTGGAGTCAGATCGGGTCGCTTGCCATTTTAATGTCTGCGCCTGCGGTGGTTATATTCCTTATTTTCCAAAATACGCTGCTCGAACGAATGATGTTCGGCTCGACTGGTGATTAAATCCGCCTGCTTTACGAAAAATCCAAAATAGCCGGTAACGCATTACAATTAACCACGAACAACGGAGAGCATCCTGATTTCAAATGGATAAAACAAACTCTCTCGAAAATTTTATGATTGAGGAAAACAATGTCAACACCTGATTGGGTCAAAGATGCAATTTTTTATCAAATATTCCCGGACCGCTTTGCAAAAAGCGGAAGAAACCCCGCGAGCACGCTGCCGTTTGAAACATGGGACTCCGCACCCACTCCGCACGGATTTAAGGGGGGCGATCTATACGGTGTGATCGAAAAATTGGATTATTTACAGGAACTTGGGATTACTGCGATCTATTTCACACCTGTTTTTGCCTCAGCTTCCAATCACCGATATCACACCTTTGATTATTACAACGTGGACCAGTTACTCGGCGGCAATGAAGCATTAAGAAAATTGATCGATGAAGCACACAAGCGCGGAATGCGCGTGGTGTTGGATGGTGTCTTCAATCATGCCAGCCGCGGTTTCTGGCAATTTCATCACGTATTGGAAAACGGCGCAGGCTCTCCCTATGTAGATTGGTTCTATTTTGATCCTGAACGACTCAAAGGCAACAAACGCTGGGGCGCCTACCCGGCAACCGGTGAACTGCACGCCCTGCAAAATGGTGAAGGAAGTTTGAACGCGATCGGTTATCAAGCCTGGTGGAATTTACCCGCACTGCCAAAATTCAACACCAACACACCCGCTGTGCGCGATTTTCTATTTGATGTTGCTGAATATTGGGTCAAGTTTGGCATTGACGGCTGGCGGCTGGATGTCCCCGGCGAAATTGACGATGACGAGTTCTGGCGTGAATTCCGCAGACGAGTGCGCGCCATAAACCCTGAAACTTATATCGTTGGAGAGATCTGGCATGAGGCGCAGCGCTGGCTGCAAGGTGACCAGTTTGACGCGGTAATGAATTACCTTTTCACTGCCGCATCCTTGAGCTTCTTTGCAAATTCACATTTAAATATAAGTATCGTCACACAAGCCGGCGGACTTAAAGACCGCGTTCGCAATATGCATGCGTATGATTTCGCCAACGAAGTGGACCGCATCTTAAATATCTATCCGCGTGATATTACGGAGTCGCAGCTGAATCTGCTCGACAGCCACGACATGCCGCGCTTTCTTTCCTGCGTCAGCGGTGATAAGTCTTCGCTTAAACTCGCGTGGCTGTTCATGTTCACCATTTCCGGTGCGCCATGCCTATTCTACGGCGATGAGATCGGCGTGGATGGTGGACACGATCCCGAGTGCCGCAAGTCCTTCCCATGGGATGAAAGCAAATGGGATAAAGACCTGCTCGAATATGCAAAATCCTGCATCACCTTGCGCAAGGAATACCCATCATTGCGCAGAGGCGAGTACAAACGTGTCTACGCTGAAGGTGAAGTAATGGCGTATACGCGCTCATATCAAGATGAAAAAGTAACGGTGGCTTTCAATGTCTCCAACAGTGAACAAACCGTTGAGCTTTCATTCGAGAAAAAACCGGAAATCCTGTTTGGAAACCCTGTGATCTCGGGCAATAAAATCGCCATTCCACCACGCAGCGGAGTTGCGATCAAATAGGAAGATAAAGTTCAGGCTTAACCGCCTGAACTTTAATTAAATCATCAAAATAAAATACATATCATGAAGTCTTCCCACCAACCCATTCCACCTGTAAAGCTCATTCATCCTGAATGGAGCAAGGATGCGGTTATCTATCAGATCAATACCCGTCAATTCACCCATGAAGGAACGTTCACGGCCGCAGAAACACACTTACCACGACTCAAAGATCTGGGCGTGGATATTTTATGGTTAATGCCCATCCATGAGATCGGAGAGAAAAACCGCAAAGGAACTTTAGGCAGCCCATACGCGGTCAAGGATTATTACAGCGTTAATCATGAATTCGGAACCATGGAGGACCTGAAGCATTTTGTTCAGGCAGCACATGCCATGGGAATGCACGTCATTCTGGATTGGGTTCCCAATCACACTGCCTGGGATAGTGTCCTCGCCAGCGCACACCCTGATTGGTATGCCCGTAACTGGAAAGGCGACTTTCACCCAACGCCGTGGTGGGACTGGTCAGACATTATTGATCTGGATTATTCCAAGCCGCAGGTTCGCGAATATATGTCAGAGGCGATGAAATTCTGGGTACGAGAAGCAGATGTCGACGGATTCCGATGCGATGTGGCGGGCTTTGTCCCCATCGATTTTTGGAATGTTGTCCGCAAGGAATTGGATGCGATCAAACCAGTCTTCATGCTGGCAGAATGGGAATCACGTGATCTGCATGAAGAAGCCTTTGATATGACCTATGCCTGGAGTTGGTACGACACCATGCTTGCGATCGCAAAAGGCAAAGCCGATGTCAACGCGCTTTTTATTTATTACTCGTGGAACGAGAAAGCCTATCCATTCGACATTATGCGTATGCTCTTCCTCAGCAATCACGATAAAAACTCATGGGAAGGAACACAGCACGAGCAATTTGGCGATGCAGTGAATGCCGTCATTGCGTTGTCTGTGGTCAGTGAAGGCCTGCCGCTGCTCTACAATGGACAGGAAGCCGGTGAAAGCAAGCGACTTCCCTTCTTTGAAAAAGATACCATCGACTGGCAGGAACATCCGGTCGGCGCGTTGTATAAAAAGCTGTTCGCATTGAAAAAGAAAAACACCGCACTGTGGAATGCGAAATGGGGCGCAAGAATGATCCAGGTACCGAACACCGTTGCCGACAAAGTATTCAGCTTTGTACGTCAGAATGAAAAAAGACAAAGTCTTTGCCGTATTCAATTTTTCTACAGAATCACAGACCGTACAATTCCATGAAAGCCTATGCCACGGAAACTATACAGATTTCACAAACGAACAGCAGGTTGAAATATCCGACTCTACTCAATTGAAATTACAACCCTGGGCATATCACATATTTATCAAGTAATTTCCCATTTATATATAAAGACCATTTCAAAAAGCGAATTCAACTTCAAACTCAATTCGCTTTTTGATTCTCAAACTGGCGTCTTTTGGCAGTCAGACAAGCCAAACACAGGGTATGATGAGCGCGTCCCGAGAAACAGATTCGTTGTTTTAGGGTTGTAAAATCAGGAATTATTTTTATTTGCCGGGCAATCAAGACAATGGAGAATGGTATGACAGAAAATCAACCGCGGAAACCTGAAGACATCCTCAGAGAGATTCTCGACAAGTTAAAAAGCGGTGATGACGTTGAACGCATAAATGGCATTGAGCAACTACACTCGCTTACATACAGCAGCGAAGCCATCCGCAACGAACTTGAAAAACTTGCGCTGCATGACGAGAACGAAGATGTCCGCAAGGATGCGCTTGCCGCGCTTGATCTCTCCACGCAGCGCAATGTCCGCAGCCGTTTCAACAAGGTCGAACGCGGCAATCGTCATGTTCTTTTGGCGGAGATCGGCGAATGGCAAAAGCTTGGAATTTTAAAAGGCCACGCTGCTGAAGTACTTCGCCGCCGATATGATTTCGACCTCACGCCTGCCCCTCCCCCCAAACAAACGCATCAGACTCCGCCGAAACCTGCTCCTGCCCAACCGGCAGTTGCTTCACCCGTGGCATCTCCGTCAGCACAACAGGCACCCGCCCCCGTTGTCCAGCCTGAACCGGTTAACATTCCAGCAGTGGCAGTCAGCGTGCCTTTATCCACCCCACAGCCAAAACCACAACCCATCCCCAGCGGACCGCGCCCCACGCTCCTACAAACCCTTTTAAGCGAAACCAGCATCAAGATCGCGTTATATCTTGGCGCATTCTTTGTGGTTGCTTCTGCTGCCATTCTCGCGGCATTATCTCCCGCAGCACGTTTGCCGATTCTTATCATCGCCACGATCATCTTTGGCGGACTCTCCGTCGCCATTCGCAAGAGGTTGCCGCAACCAAGTTTTGCGCTCTTTATTGTTTTCTCCTTCCTGCTGCCCATTACCGCAAACGTGATGGAAGAATCCCTTGATCTATCTTTACAATTCAGCGCCGCCTATTGGGTATTCGTCTCCGCATTTATGGCGCTGGTTTGGGGATTCGGAACGTGGCTATACGAATCCCGCGTGTTCAGCGTTACAGCATTTGTGGCCTTTTCAGTTGCACTCTTTCGCATCGGCGGGATGTTTGATGCCGAAGCAGAATTTTATGTGCTGATGTTGAGCCTGACTGCGATCACCGGTCTGGCTGGCACATGGGCGCTCAAAACATGGAAAGACAATACATTCTCACTTCCGCTTTTCTTTACTGCGCAAGTTTTCCAAATCGCGGTGATCGGCGCATCGATCACACTTCTTTTCATGCAAGCCTTTGAGCCATCAACAACGCCGCTCTGGAATCTGGCTTCTGCCTTTACGTGGGGATTTGCGTTTATCTTTTATTCAGTTTCAAATTTGCTATTCCCCATATTTTTCTTCCCGTGGCTGGCTGCTGCAACGCTCATTCCAATACCGTGGTTTATCAGCCTCGCCCTGCGCCTTGAAGATACAGGGACTGTGATCCTGTTTGCAGGCTGGGGCTTGCTCACCGCGATCTCTGGTGACATCGTTCACAGGCTACAAACAACGCGGCAATACAGCCTGCCGGTATTGCTCGCATCCATTCCTACATTTGCAATTGCAGTAATCAGCGGATTTTACAGAACAGAGGTTGGGCTGGCGACGGCGTTCAGTGTGTTTATGGTCTACGGCACACTACATCTCCTCCGTCCGCGTGGATGGTTGTGGGCGCTGGCTTTGTTCAACTTTATCATCGCCTACTTTGCTATTTTCGCCTTACCCTTTATTACCAAGCTAAACATCCTTGAAGGGTATCCGCTCCTGGTCTTGAGTCTGATCTTCCTTTTGCCAGATCTATTCCTAAAAGCAGATTTTTCGATCGATCAGGCATGGCGTATTCCCCCGCGTGTTTATGGCGCATTATTCACTGCCTATAATTTTATTGTCTTTGCGCCGGCTGAAACATCACCGCTGATCAACACGGCTATTATCTTTGGTATTTATGCGGTCTTCTTTGCGACATATGCCATCCGCTACGATCAGGCGTGGATCGGCTACATTGCGACCACGGCGCTTGCCATCAGTATTTTATATACATTAAATCATTTCAATTTGAATTTCTGGCTCGAAGCCTTAAGTATTCTGAGTGTGATCTACTTCTTCAGCGGGTACAAACTCAGGAAGGTCGAAGTCCGCGCGGCGTGGCGCACCATGCTTGAAGCCAGTGGATTAATCCTTGGCAGTATTCTTTCTCTGGTGGCATTGACCGCACTAAAAGAACACAGCGGATGGTTCATTGCGTTAATCAGTTTGCTGTTTATCGTGCAAATGTACAGCCATAAGCAGGGACTATTTGAAATTGGCGCCCATGTCGTTTTATCGATTGCCGCATATTTGATCTTGTTGGATTTCAACATACAGGAAAGCAGATATACTTTAATGGCCTTAAGTCTGGTGATCCTCAGCCTGGACCTGATCTTGTCCCGCACCTATCACTCTCCGCGTTTATTGGAGTGGATCGCGAAAGGTTTGGGTGCAGTGCTGGCGCTTCTTGCCAGTCTGGCCTTGATCGGGGAAAGCGACCTGCTGCGCATCTCTGTCAGTTTTGCGATCTACACTGTTTTCTTTGCGATCTATACGCTTGTTCAGCGCAAAGCGGCGTATGGGTTTATTCCCGCCGCCTATCTTGCCCTGTCGATCTTCGTCGCGCTTGAATATGAAAATTTGGACGCATGGCTGCCTGTGCTGACAGGACTCGCGGTCTTGTATTATGTAATTGGATTCGCCATCAGAGGAATCAAAGCTCACACAGGCGAACCCGTTTCATGGTCAGAGATGATGCGTGTGAGTGGATTAATACTCAGCTCCATCGTGTCTGCATCCGCTTTGATCATGGAAAAAGACTTCGGCGGATATTTCATCGCTGTGACTGCATTCCTGTTCATTGTGGAAATGTTCGTACGCCAAAACGGCTGGTTGGAAGCGGGCGTGCATTTATTTGCAGGGATGTCTGCTTTTATGCTACTGCGGGAGTTCGAAGTGACAGAGCTTACGTATTATTTTCTTGCAATCGGCTCGGTCTGGTTAATATTGGATATGTTCTTCTTCAAAACATTTAAGAGTGCACGGCCTCTTATGCAAATTGTGTGGGGACTTGGCGGTATCGCCGCGGTTGCAAATGTTGTTTTGTTGTTCATTTTTGGAGTGGAGCACCCATCACAAACTGCAATTTGTTTTGGCGTTTACACTTTGCTGTTTCTCGTAAATACTTACCTGCGCAGAAATCCGCTGCTTGGTTATATCCCGGCTGCATATTTCCCGTTGACTATTTTTTACACGCTTGATTTTTTCAAACTCGATCTATGGCTCCCAGCATTGACTGTGCTTGCTGTTCTATACTTTGCGTTCGGGCTGCTCTTTGGCAGCAAAAAGATTGGGGTGAAATGCTGCGCAACGGCGCGCTGGCGTTGGGAAGTGTGATCTCATTGAGCGCGTTGTTCATTTTCAAAGAAAATAGCGGATGGTTCATGGCTATCATCGCGTTTCTATTTACGGCGGAAATGTTTGTGCGAAAGGAAAGTCTGTTCGAAGCAGGGGCGCAACTATTTTTCTCAACTGCAATCTTTATGATCCTGCATGATTTCAATGTGACAGAATTTGCATACATCGCGCTTGCGATCAGCTTACTTTGGCTTGGCTTGGATGCCATCTTGTACAAGACCTATCCTGCGCCGCGTCTGTTCGCCTGGCCAATGCGCGGTCTGGGCGGCGCGCTTGTGTTATGGAATGCCGGATATTTGATGATCAAAGGTGTTGATTTTCCAGAAGTGTCAGCGATCTGTTTTGGTGTTTATTCCATCGTTCTGCTTGCGTATTGTTTGTTATATCAACAGCCGGTTCTTGGATATAGTGTCACTCTGTTTTTTATCTTCACTGTGATTTACATCATGCGCGCACTGGGATTAAACGAATGGTTCGTACCGATCGCGGTCATCACCGCGTTTTACTATGGGCTGAGTCAAATGCTGCCGAAGGATACGCCAAAGAACTCTGTGTTGGATAATTTCACCTGGTCATTCGTCTTATGGACAAGCGGATTGGGTTTCGGATTGATCACATCTTTTCTTGCGCCGATCAAAGGCGGACTCTCAGCCGCGATCCCTGCTGCAGTGACCGCAACCATGATTTCAGTGGAAGCTTTCAAACGCCGCAATGTGTGGCTGGGATTCCCAGCCAATGCGCTATATCTCATGTCCTATTTTATTTTGCTGATGGAACTGAATGTGGATGAACCGCAATTCTATTCCATCGGCGCTGCGCTGCTGGGCATGATCCAGCATTACCTGCTGACACGCATCGGCAGCAAGGCGGGCACCTTCCTGATGGGTATGGTTTCACAGCTGGTCTTGCTGGGGACTACTTATATTCAAATGGTGAACACAGGCGAGTTGGCTTATTTCTACGTCATATTCTTTCAATCACTTGTAGTATTAACTTATGGAGTTGTCATTCGCTCACGTAGTCTCGTATTAGCGCCGATTGGATTTGTAGTACTTGGAGTAATCACAGTTCTTTACAGCGCCCTAAAAGGAATCTCAGCGGTTGTGCTGATCGGATGTTCAGGAATCCTTTTGCTCTTATTGGGTGTTCTGGCCGTACTTATGCGGGAACGAATTACAAAACTTGGAGAAGTCTTGAGCGACTGGCGGGCATAGGATAGCAAGCATTATCAGCAAACAGCACATCGTTCTTAAACAGAAAACACTCACTGACCGTTAAAGACAGTGAGTGTTTTCTGTTTCACCATTGTCACTGCGAAACATATATCACATACCACTCTTCCATACCGCTTTTACCAGCTCCGGCAATATCTCACCTGACTTTCCATGCAACGCAAAGTCAACTTTGGGTGTAAGCGGAGTTGGTTCTGCGTTGACTTCGATCACAACCGAGCCTTCGGCTTTTGCAGCACTTGCCAGCGCAGCAGCCGGATGCACAACACCCGATGTGCCGATGGAGAAGAAGACTTGACAAGTGCGTGTTGCCTGTACGGCTGCTTCTAACTGGTCTCGCGGCAGAGACTCTTCAAACCAGATCACATCAGGACGCAACAAACCGTTGCAATGTTCACAGCGCGGCACAAATTCAAGGTCATCTCCCCAGGTTTCAGCAAACATCCCGCATTCTGAACAGCGGACATTTAGGATATTGCCATGCAGCTCAAGAATATTTTTACTGCCTGCCATGCGATGCAAACCATCCACATTCTGTGTGATGAGGGTGAATTCGGGAATATTCTTTTCCATTTCCACCAGCGCGTAATGGCCTGCATTCGGACGCGCGCCTTTAATTGCCTCACGCCGGAATGCATACCAATCCCAAACGAGTTTGGGGTCTCGCGCAAATGCCCGGGGAGTAGCTAAATCTTCCGGCTTGTATTGTGCCCATAGACCGGACTGGGCGTCTCTAAAAGTGCGGAGTCCGCTTTCTTGTGAGACACCAGCTCCAGTTAAGACAGCGACACGCGATGCTTTCGTCAAGTATCGAATCAGTTCAGGAGGAAATTCAATCATGGCTTTAACAGTGTGGGAGTTGGAATTAAAGATGGAGTGGGAGTTGGCGGTTCGCAATCCAATAGAGTTAAGCTTTCGCTAAAGATGGCCGTCCGCCCGATCTCGCGTGTTTTGGCATTGGTGGCAACAAATTGATATTGAATCCAGGCGTTTTTGAAAGCATCGACGCCTTTCATTTCTTCTGAAATTAAATCATGTGTAAATGTGCCCGCGCCAAGGTTTTGCGTGGGGATACTTGTCCATTCGCTAGTTGCTCCAGACTGTTTACTTTTAAAGCGGACAAACAAAACAACAAAAGCCACATTCACCGGGTCGCCGGCCTGCGCCGTGAATTTTACAGAAATGGGTTCACACCCTGCGGTCTTATAAAATGCCGTGCCTGAAACAACGACCGAAACAAACCCTTCCATTTGTACGCTTGGGGTGGCTGTATTCGGTGTGATCAAAAATAATGGTGTTTCTGTTACCAGAGTTGGGGTAAAGTCGGGGGTGCGTGTGACTGTCTTCAAACCTACCAACGTAGGCGTGACCGTATATGTAGGCGTGGGAACAGTGGGCGTGGGACTTGGGATTTCAGTGGATG
This sequence comes from Candidatus Villigracilis proximus, assembly GCF_016717045.1. Lineage (NCBI taxonomy): Bacteria > Bacillati > Chloroflexota > Anaerolineae > Anaerolineales > Candidatus Villigracilaceae > Candidatus Villigracilis > Candidatus Villigracilis proximus. Next base: position 216,057 of record NZ_JADJUO010000007.1, read on the forward strand.
TATTATTAACAAACACAGGCACGGGCGAAAACGTTGCAGGTTGAGCCGAAAGAAATTGTCCCGGTGTGATGGAACAGGAGGAAAACAGAATCGTGCAGAGCAAAAAAACAATAATTTTTTTCATGGTAAAAATCAAATCCCTTTCACTTTTATTACATACACGGAGAAAGTGCAATCAGGTCTCTAAAAATCAGAGAGCGCCCCACTTCCTCACCATCTTTATTCGTCGCCACCATTTGTAAAAAAACCCATGACCTCAGATAATGATTACGACCATAGATATGATTGGCACGCAAATTATATGAAAATGTACCGTCACGATGATCATGCATGGCGTCACCGGTTGTCCACGGTGTGTAATCCTCTTCTTTTGCAGATTTTACCTGCACAAAAATAACCACGCTAAATACTTCCTCGGGGTCTTCCACTTGAACAACGATCTTCGTGCTATTCGGCTGACATGCTCCCCAAAAAATCTTGCTCTCAGAAATTGTCATCGAAAGAAATCCGGGGCCAGGCCTTACCGGAGTGGATGGAACGATCGGAGTGACGGTATCTTTACCAATAAAAATCGGGATCGGCGCAAAAGTGGATGTTGGTAAGTTTGGATCCTGAGTCGGAATACGCACGATCGTTGCTGAAGGCGTGATGGTGGGAGTTCGGGTTGGCGTTTGCGTAATAGTCGGCGTAAAAGTTATAGTCGCCGTGGAGGTTGGTTCAGGCGTATCCGCAGAGGGAAACAAGCCTCCCTCGGCAGTGCGGAACAAGCCTGAAGAAATATCACCAACGCCATCACAAGATATAGTTTGCGCATGTGGAACCTCTTTAAAGTTATAATACTATAAAACATATTCCCCAACCATTTTACAACATCATGGCATCAATCGAAGTAGTAAACCTGCAAAAAACTTTTCAGACCAAACGCAAAGCCGCCGGGCTGAGCGGCTCTCTTCGCGCTCTGATCAAGCCTGAGTATAGTACCGTTGAAGCGGTGCATAATCTATCCTTCCAAATGGAAGATGGAGAACTGCTCGGCTTCATCGGCCCGAACGGCGCGGGCAAATCCACCACCATCAAAATGTTGACCGGGATTCTGCATCCCAGCGGCGGCGCGGCCAAAGTGCTCGGCTTCACCCCGTGGACCGAACGCCAGAAACTCGCCTATCACATCGGCACGGTCTTCGGGCAAAGGCCGCAGCTTTGGTATCACCTGCCCGCGATGGATACCTTTCTTTTATTTGGAAAAATTTACGAACTGGATGACCGCGAAACCAACAAGCGCATCGCATATTTAACTGAAGCTTTTGAGATCGCGGATTTACTGGATGTGCCCGTGCGGAAACTTTCCCTCGGACAACGGATGCGCTGCGAAGTGGCCGCGTCTCTTTTACACCGCCCGAAACTGCTCCTGCTCGATGAGCCGTCCATTGGCCTCGACGTGGTTGCCAAGCAACACATCCGCGATGCGATAAAGCGCATGAATCAAGAAGAGGGTGTGGGCGTTTTGCTCACCTCACATGATGCGGGCGATCTCGAAGCCTTATGCAAACGCGTCATCATCGTCAATCATGGACAGATCGTCTACGAAGACAAGGTCTCAAATTTAAAGCGCAAATTCCTGACCACAAAACGCGTGGAAGTGCGTTACGCACAGGAAGTTTCAAAAGATTACGCCATTCAGGGCGTCGAAATTCTAAAGGTCGGTCATTACGGCGTAAAACTGAAATTCGACACCGCCAAAACATCAGTTGACTCTGTCATGTCGCATCTCTCCGGCGCAGGCGATATTGTGGATATCACGATCTCCGACCCGCCGCTGGAGGAAGTCATTGCGAAGATATATCAGGAAGTAAATGCGTAAGAGGGTAAAAAGGTAGACAGGTAGACAAGTAGACAGGAGAATTCTTATGGATAAGGAATTTTGGATCGAACTGGCAAAAAATAAATATGAAGTTCCCGCGGATCACACGCTTGCCGAATTAACGGGCGAAATATTTTCATATCTAGGCTCCACTGACCCCGAGCTGCGCGATGAGATCGGATACATCGTCTTTGCCAACTGGCTGAAACAGGAGCGCTACTCCACCGAAGAAATACGCGGATATATCAGGGAGCTGCTTGCAAATCTCCACATTGGAGTAGATCATCCTGAAAGCGACTCTGTATTTTTACGCACCTTCTCGGTTCTCTTTCTAGCTGAGATCGTTCATAACGATAACAAAAGATCATTCCTTGATAAAGCGGATATCGCCCTCATTCTCGAAGAAGGTCTGTGGTATATCATTGCAGAAAAAGATCCGCGCGGACATGTTCCCGTCCAGGGTTGGGCGCACGCCCTCGCCCACACCGCAGACCTGCTGCTTGTGCTGGGATGCAATCAGCACCTCGAAGAAATTGATCTATGGAATATCCTGAATTCAATTTCAGAGAAGATCATCCACTCGACAAATTATCTCTACATCCACGGCGAAGATGAACGGCTTGCCAGCGCGGTGATTGAGTCCCTGCGCCGCGGCCTTATTTCCATTGAAAAAATACAGTCATGGGCAAAGTCCTTTACCGACCAAAACTGGAAAGGCGCCTACACAGATGAAGAAAGAAACAACGCCTTTCAAAACACCCGCAACCTCTTAAGAAGCATATACCTTGAGCTAAAAAACGACGAAGAAAAAATGTCCAACCGGGATAAATTTGAGAGCATTTTCCTTAAATCAATTAAGGATTTGAGACCGTATTAGTTTTTTCATCCCTCATCCCTCATCCCTCATCCCTCATCCTTCATCCTTCATAATTCATCCTTCATAATTCATCCTTCATCCTTTTCCATGAAAAAATACTGGTCCATCTTCCAAATCACGCTGATTAACTCACTCGCATATCCCGGCGAATTAGTTGGGCGCAGCCTGATGATCATCCCCTTTATGTGGATTTTCTATCAACTGTGGAAGGTCACCTTCAGCGCGGCCGGTGCAGACGTAATCAGCGGACTCACATTGCGCGATACGCTCTGGTATCTCATGCTGGCCGAAACCATCGAGTTGGGACGTCCGCCCATTGCGCGCACCATGTCTGAGAATGTCAAAGATGGTTCCATCGCCTACATCCTCAACAAACCTTATGATTTTTTGCTGTATCAATTCAGCACCGCCATGGGCGAGACTATTTTCCGCGCCATGCTCAACGCCATCTTTGGCGGATTAACAGTCTGGTGGCTGGTTGGTATGCCCAATCATCCCGAAGGGTTTTGATCGCATTACCCGCCGTCTTCGGCGCGTGGATCTTGCACTTCTGCATCAACGCCATGATCGGCCTCTCGGCCTTTGTCGTTGAAGATGTATCCGCCTTCACATGGATCTATCAAAAGCTGGCTTTCATTTTTGGCGGCATGTTGATTCCGCTTGATTTTTATCCGCAGTGGTTACAGACACTTGCAAAGTTTCTGCCCTTCTCCAGCGCCATCTACGGCCCGTCGCGTTTGTTCGTTACGCCCACTGCGGAGTTTTTTGTCAACGTGATGTCATTACAACTCGCATGGATCTTTGTTCTCACCATTCTGCTGGCCGTCGTCTATCGCCGCGGATTAACCAGTTAACAGTCAACGGCGGATAAGATGAAAGAATTAAAATTTCTCACCGCCATCTGGAAAACAAATCTACAGTCCGCCATGGAATATCGCGCGGCGTTCCTAACGCAAGTCATCGGCATGATGGCCAATAACTTTATCTATTTCGCGATCTGGATCATCTTCTTCAACCGTTTCAAAGATGTGCGCGGCTGGGGTGTGAACGACATGTACGTCACCTTCGGCGTATTGTCCTCAGCCTTCGGCATCGTCAGCCTGCTCTTCGGCAACGCCTTCACCCTGAGCGACATCATCGCCAAAGGCCGCCTCGATTATTACCTCTCCCTGCCTCGCCCGGTCTTACTGCACACCATCGCCAGCCGAACCATCGCAAGCGGGATGGGAGATTTTATCTACGGCTTCATCAGTTACGGCCTCTCTGGATATTTTTCCTGGGACGGGCTGGCCCGCTACGTTCTTGCCACGCTGTTAGCTGCCACTGTTTTCGCGGCATTCCTTATTCTGACGCAGAGTCTCGCGTTCTGGTTTGGCATGATGACCAATTTCAGCAACCTCGTCCTCAACGCTATGCTGACCTTCGGCATCTACCCGATCACACTATTTGACAGCTACGCCAAACTGATCCTCTTCACCATCATCCCCGCCGCATTCATGGGCGCACTCCCCGCAGAATTTATCCACTCTTTCTCGTGGACCACACTCGGTCAACTTCTGCTCGGTGCAATCGGCTTCCTCGTACTCGCGATCTTCACCTTCCACGCCGGCCTGCGCCGCTACGAAAGCGGCAGCGCGATCCAGATCGAAGTTTAATAGATCAGAGTTTACAAATCATGTAAACAAATATCACACTCGCGGATGCTATCTTTTTACCTTGTCTAAAGGGTATATAGAAAATTCCTAAACTTGCTTGCCCCGCATACACCTTATCAAATAGGAAGAGTTAATATTATGATAAAGAAAAATTTAACACCCACACTTTTTTTAGTTTTAATTTTGTGTTTAACTCAACTTTACTGTAATACACAAGTAAATTTTAATGACTTTGTGCCGAAAAAGATGAATTTTCCAACACAAAATATTGATTACCGTTTATATGTAATACGGCTTAAGAATGGCGAAATCCTTGTTCTTTCAGAAAGGGGTGGGGAAGGAAATTGGGCTTACGCTAAAGAAGGGGATGAGAAATTTACAGAAGTATCATTTCCATTAGAACCGAAGGCTAGGTGTTGGCAAACGAAGTATGCAATTTACGAATCTATGCCAGATGGGCGAATAATGGTTTGGAAAGATTGTTCTAGTAGGAGTGGAGAAGGGACGCCCAGTACAACGATAACTTCCTTGTTAACCTATAATATTGAAGATAAACATTTAATCGAAATAATTTCTTCCCTGCCAAGTGGTGCTTCGAGTGCAAGTTGGAATCCTGAAATGACAAAGGCAATTGCTTATTACCAAAACTCTTTTTCAAGTGCTACTTTGTATTGGGTGCTGGAAGATGGGCACGAACCAGCAGACATAGAAATAGGAAATGTTGAGCATTCCTGGAATTTAAAAGACGATTTCCCTGATTTTGCAGGCGCTAAAACTGGAGCTACTGGTAATACTGGAAGAGCATCTTGGTCTCCAGACGGAAATTCAATAGCATTTTTCGCCTCGCCAGATGCAATCGGTGTTACAGGCTGGAGCAGATTTCACGTTGAGTATAGTTTGTATATTATGAGTCCAGAATCTTTAGACGCACATCCTGTACACGAAAATATCTACTCTCCTTTTCTTCTTCAGTGGTCTCCAAATTCTAAGTATATTGCTTTTATTAGGCAGTCTGGCTTGGGAAAACAGGACGGGGTATGGTTGTACTCCCTTGATACCGATACTCTTACCTTAATTTCCAAAGGCGACTTTAGTAGTTTGGCGTGGAAGGCAGATGGAAATAATTTGGTTGCTGTACGATGTGATGAGGTGGAAGTATTAACATGCGAAATAATAGAAGAATATGATATTTCAAAAGCTATTTCAAATCCATAAGAATGCTTCTTACACCGCATGTAAAGTTCACCTTATATCAACCACTCGCAGAATATCCAAACGAGCAAATTCAAGGTATATATAAAAGAGACTTAAGTTTTCCAGGAGAGAGCGTCATGACCTTAAAACAAGACCTTGCTCAAGAGTTACATGAAACACACGAGAGATTTCTGGCGTTGGTGAACTCGATCCCTGAGGCAGATTATGCGCTGCCCACCGATAACCCCGAGTGGACGGTGGGCGATGTGCTGTATCACATCACGCTCGGGCCGCAGGCGCTTTCGTTTGAGATCTGGATGATCATCCATGCGCGCGGGTTGTTTCAGCTTGGGATGAATACCTTTCCGTCGAGATTTTTCAACCAGATCAATGCACGCTTCGCCCGGCGCGGAAACCGGATCAACCGTCAGATGCTGATTGAGGCTTATGAGGCAGGGCACGCAGGTATCCGGTCACGGTTGAGGCGGACGCGAGAAGAGGAGATGAAGCTTTGGGTGGTGTATCCTGCTGATTTAGAGGCAATTCTGGCAGGCGAGTGCAGTGTCGAGCGTCTTTTCCATTATGTGAAGGATCATTTCGAGGCGCATCAGGGGCAATTGAAGCGCTGATTTTCTGGTATAATCTCCGCCCGTGACTGGTCCTGCCATATGGTAAGCTCTCTTTAGAGGGTAACGCTATGGGCACGGAGACCTGCAAAAAAATCTAATAGAAAGGAAGCACACGTCATGCCATTAGCAAAAGAAGTTAAGACCAAGGCAATTGATGATTTTCATCGCCACGACAAGGATACCGGTTCGCCCGAAGTGCAAATCGCAATCCTGACCACCCGCATTACTCAACTCACCGAGCATTTACGGGCCAACAAACAGGATCAATCCTGCCGCCGTGGTTTGCTCAAGATGGTCGGTCAACGCCGCCGATTGCTCACGTACTTGCGCTCAAGCAACTACCAGAACTATCTGACCGTTACCGAACGCTTGTCACTCCGCCGTAAATAGTAGTTTATGCAAGACCCTAAAGGTCTCAAAGACCTTTAGGGTCTTTATTAAAACCCCCGCAGTCAGGAATTGAATAGCGCGAACAACACGGGTTGTTCACACTCTTCAGTCCCTGACCCACTGGCGGGAAAACATTGTGATGGGCGGGACGCTTTGCGCTCGACCCAACAGGAGACAATATATGAAACCCGAATTAAAACGCTATTCAGCCGTGGTTGGAACGCGCACCTTCACCTTTGAGACCGGCACATTGGCCGCTCAAGCTGGCGGCGCGGTCACCTTCGGCGTGGAAGATTCCATCGTGTTTGCCGCGGCCACCATGGGCGGCGTGCGCGAAGGGATTGACTTCTTCCCCCTTTCCGTTGACTTTGAAGAACGCATGTACGCCGGCGGAAAGATCCCCGGTTCCTTCTTCCGTCGTGAAGGCCGCGCTTCCACAGATTCGATTCTTGTAGCGCGTCTGACAGACCGCCCGCTGCGCCCGCTCTTTGCGCACGGAATGCGCAATGAAGTGCAAGTGATCATGTACACATTCTCAGCCGATGGAATTAATCCGCTGGATATTCTCGCGATCAACGCTGCTTCTGCCGCGATCATGATCTCGGATATTCCCTGGGCTGGACCTGTCGCCGCTGTGAGAGTTGGTCGTGTGAACGGTGAGTTCGTGCTCAACCCGACATTTGAAGAAATGAACGCATCAGATCTGGACCTGAGAATTGCCGGCACCAAAGATGCGATTCTTATGGTGGAATGCGGCGCCAACGAAATCCCTGAAGATGTAATGGTTGCTTCTCTCGAATTGGGACATCAGTCCATGCAGCCGATCATTGAGCTGCAACTCAAGATGCAGGCTGAAATTGGCAAGCCCAAGCGCGAAGCCACCATCACCACCGCGAACGAAGAATTGCAGAAGAAAGTATTCGAATCAGTCAATGCCAAGATGAACGAATTGCTTGACAAGCCGTTGAGCAAAGGCGAATTCTACGGCGGCATGGACGAATTACAAGCCGCAGTCGTTGCTGAACTTTGTGTTGAAGGCGATACAACTGCGCCCGCTTCAAAAGATGTGAAATCTGCATTTAGCGAAGCCGAGCACAAGATCGTGCGCGAAAGAATTTTGAGCATGGGCAAGCGTCCTGATGGCCGCACCCCCACCGACATCCGCCCGATCTGGTGCGAAGTGGGACTTTCCCCCCGCGCACACGGCACCGGTTTGTTCACACGCGGCGAAACACAAGTTTTATCCTTTGCAACACTCGGCACTTTGGGTGAAGCTCAGGAACTCGATAATTTATCCCCAGAGAAAAATAAACGCTACATGCACCACTACAGCTTCCCGCCTTTCTCCACCGGCGAGGTGAAAATGCTGCGTGGACAGAGCAGGCGTGAGGTCGGGCATGGTGCGCTCGCAGAACGTGCACTCGAACCCGTCATCCCGGCTGAAGAATCCTTCCCATACGCGATCCGCGTTGTGTCTGAGGCTTTATCCTCCAACGGCTCGACCTCCATGGGTTCAGTCTGCGGTTCGACTTTGGCGTTGATGGATGCAGGCGTGCCGATCAAGGCGCCCGTATCCGGCGTAGCCATGGGACTCATCACCGATGAGACCGGCCGCTACAAAATTTTGACCGACATCCAAGGCACCGAAGATCACCTCGGCGACATGGATTTCAAAGTAGCCGGCACTGCCGCTGGCATTACCGCTTTGCAGATGGATATTAAGATCAGCGGCTTGAGCACGCAAATGATGCAAGAAGCATTGGCGCAGGCTCACACGGCACGCATGTGCATCATGGAAAAGATGCTCGAAGCCCTGCCCGAAGCACGCGCGGAATTGAAACCGCACGCTCCTCGTATCATCACCGTGAAGATTCCGATCGACAAGATCGGCGCACTCATCGGCCCGGGCGGCAAGAATATCCGCGCTTTGCAGGAAGAGACTCACACCAAGATCGACATTCAGGAAGACGGCACAGTCTACATTGCATCAACCGATGGCGTGGGTGCGAAGATCGCACAGGAACGCGTACAGGGCTTGACCGAGTCTGTAGTGATCGGCAATATCTATACCGGTAAAGTTGTCCGCATTGAGGCATTCGGCGCATTTGTGAACCTCCTCCCCGGCGTGGATGGACTCGTCCACATTTCACAGCTTGCCAGCGAACGTGTCAACTCAGTTGAAGATGTTTGCGCCATGGGCGATGAATTGACCGTCATGGTCACAGACATTGACCCGCAAGGCAAGATCCGCCTTTCACGTCAGGCCGTGCTTGAAGGCTGGTCTGCTGAAGAAGCCCGTGAGAAAGACGCCCGCAAGAGCGGACCCCGCCCCGGCGGCGGTGGACGTGGCGGCGACCGCAACGGCGGATCACGCGGTGGCGATCGTGGCGGTCCACGCAGCGGCGGCGGTGATCGCAACGGAAACAGAAGATAGTAGATAATATATACATCAAGACAACGGGCGAAGAAAACTTCGCCCGTTTTTTGTTACAATTTCACTTATTAGTTTCTGAAATGGAGCCTTCATAAATTATCAACATGTGCAATCCCCAACGGCTGGACTCATGATCCGCCCGCATCATTTCATGTCCAACCCTGAAACTGCGGCGGACAATGCCTTTCAATTTATCAAGACCGATATTGAACCTGAAATTTTAGCCGCACAAGCCAGAGATGAATTCGATCACGCCGTTGAACAATTAACCGCCGAGGGCATTCAGATTCATGTCTTTGATGATTTTGGTGAGCACGAGACGCCCGATTCGGTCTTCCCGAATAACTGGTTCTCCACCCATCACGGCGGACGGGTGGCGCTCTTCCCGATGTATTCTCCAAGTCGTAGGCGCGAGCGCCGGCATGATGTGATCGAAATGTGGAAAAGCATCTATCGTGTGCAGGAGGTTGTAGATTATTCAGGACTTGAATACGACAAACTTTTCTTGAAGTCACAGGCGCGATGGTTTTCGATCATCTGGAAAGACTGGCCTATGTGGGACGGTCCAATCGCGCCGACCCGGTCATTCTGGAAAGATTCTGCACAACCTTTGGTTATGAGCCGATGGTTTTTGATACATCTGACAACAACGGCGTGCCGATCTATCATACCAATGTCATCATGAGCATCGCCACAGAATATGCCTTGATCTGCCTTGACATGATCTCAGACCCGCATCGCAAAAAGGAAATTGAAGACCGCCTCACCAACAGTGGACGAACCGCAATCGCACTGACTCGTGAACAGGTCAACGAGTTTGCAGGGAACACACTGGAGATGACCGGCAAAAACGGCCGCATACTTGCGCTTTCCAAACGCGCCGCAGCCGCTCTTGAAAAAGACCAGATCAAGGTCATCGAGAAAAGCGCAAAACTTTTACCGCTCAACATCCCCACCATCGAACTGGCCGGCGGATCTGTCCGCTGTATGATCGCCGGGATTCATTTAACGGTAAGGTAAATCCAGATAAAAATTTCGAGGTAAACCATTAACTCGCTAGTTTCAACCACACCCACTAAACACAGCGCCCAACCCCCTCCAACCGAAATGCATTCACCTGCTTCCAAAACTCGCTGAGCTTTGCGCGAAGGTGATCCATTGGAACAGTTATATTTAAAACTGGGCTACACCCGGGCAGGAACAATTCCCGAATACGCCCGCAGCGCAGACGGCTCACTACACACCACTGTCTTTATGTATAAATTGTTGAAATAAAAAGGAAGATCATGTCAAAATATATTGCATTCCTGCGCGCGATCAACGTCGGCGGACATAATGTCAAGATGGATCATTTGCGCCAGTTGTTTGAGTCGCTTGATCTCAAAAATGTCGAAACCTTCATCGCCAGCGGAAATATCATCTTCGACGCGAAATCTGGAAATACAAAAAATCTTGAAAAGAAGATTGAAGCCTGTCTGCGCGAAGCTCTGGGATATGAAGTTGCGACCTTCATCAGAGCCAACGCAGAAGTGGTCGAAATTGCAAAGTACAAACCATTTCCGCCATCAAAATTGGAAACAGCCGCCGCCCTGAACATCGGCTTCCTCGCTGACCCGCTAAACGAAGCTACGAAGCAAAAACTCATGGCATTACGAACGGAGATCGACGATTTCCACGTCCACGGGCGTGAGCTTTACTGGTTGTGTCTCAAAAAGCAAAGCGACTCCAAAATTTCAAACGTGGCCATCGAAAAAGCGCTCGGCGTCAAATCCACTATGCGCGGCGTGAACACGGTCAACAAACTGGCTGCAAAATATGCTTAAGAGCATTAACCTTCATTTTCTTTTTATGCTAAACTATTCCTCCCATGGATAAAAAAACTTTTGAACACACCATCCGCCAAAACTGGACAAGTCATTTTGGGTATCCGGTGGAAACCGCACAAAAAACCGGAGTAACTCTTTTACCAGAAAGTAAATATGATGGGGATAAGATCATTGTTCTCTGGCATATCGAAAAACACACCTTTATACAATTTGACCCCGTCTATTTCTCGCAGCTTGATCAACTCGTAAAGAATCTACCTGCCAACACATCTTTAACAGGCGGAAAAATTCAAGAGATCTGGGGCAACGAATCAATTCTCTCAAGCGATGTTGGCCTCTTGTATTATCTATTCCCACCTGACCTGCCAGCGTACGCACCACTTCAACCATTCAGTATGCGCCAATTGACCGAAGCAGATGCAGAGGCCATGTCAATTTTGCAAAAAGCAAACACCCCGGAAGATGTGGATGAAGCCTACGTTGAAGTAACTCATCAAATAGCTTTTGGCTGTTTTCTAGACGAGCAGCTTGTGGCAGCCTCAAGCGGATATGAACGCACAGGCTTTTTGGATATCGGTGTGTTAACGCATCCTGAGTTCCGCAAAAAGGGATTGGGCAAAGCCGTTGTAGGCATGCTATGCGATTGGGCAATTCAACATAATATCATCGCACAATATAGACACAACATTATCAACACCAGTTCACAGCACATAGCAGAAAGTTTAAACTTCCGGCTATATTTCAAATCAGAAAGCATCTTCCTCGGATAACAAAGTGCTATATAAAATAAAATCCCTCTTTAATGAATATCCGCGCCAATTTTGGTTGATGATCGCAGGCATCATCATCAGCACCGCAGGCGGAAGTATGATCTGGCCCTTCCTGCTCATTTACGCCAGCGGAAAACTTCACCTGCCGCTCAGTACGGTAGCCGTGTTGATCTCCATCAACGCCGGTACGGGGCTGCTCTCTTCCTTCCTGGCCGGCACACTCGCAGATAAAATTGGGCGCAAAGTGGTGATGGTCTTCAGCCTTGCACTGAACGGCATCGCATATTTCTTCCTGATGCGCGCAGAGACCTACCCGCAATTCGTAATCCTGATGATCCTCATCGGCTTATCAAACCCACTCTACCAGGTGGGCGCAGATGCCATGCTGGCAGATATGATTCCCTCGGAAAAACGCACCGAAGCCTACGCAATTAACCGCATCGCAAATAATGCGGCTTTTGGCATTGGCCCTGCAGTTGGCGGATTTCTCGCATCCACATCCTACAATTTTGCATTTTATGGAGCGGCAGCAGGCTTCATTATTTATAGTTTGCTGCTTTTCTTTCTGGCACACGAAACACTCGATAAAACACTCAGCGTAACAAAAACCAATTCTTTAGCCGAACAGGCACAGGACAAAGAGGGATACGCGCGCGTCTTCCGCGATAAACGTTATACAGCATTCGTTTTCTTGATGGCAATCGGTCTGATCGCGCCCACCATGTTGTGGATCCTCATGCCTGTCTACGCAAAAATAAATTTCAACATCCCCGAAGCTCTATACGGATGGATTCCCACCACCAACGCCTTGATGTGTGTCTTCATTCAATTTTCAGTAACCCAAATTACCCGACGCTATAAAACGCTTCCCGTCGCAACCGCAGGAATGCTGATCTACGCCATCGGCGCAGGCAGCGTGGCGCTGATGACCGGCTTTTGGGGCTTCTGGCTCAGCATGGTCATACTCACATTTGGCGAACTCACGCTCGTGCCCACCGCCAGTAAATACGTGGCGGATATCGCGCCCACCGATCTGCGCGGCAGATACATGTCTGTTTATTGGCTCGGCTGGGGTCTCGCCCGCACACTCGCCCCGCTCATCGGCGGATTTTTGAACGACAATTTATTTCCACAAGCCATTTGGATCGGAGGTCTGCTGATCGGCCTGACCAGTGCCCTCGGCCTGACTGCCCTCAACAGCATAACCAAATCCCGCGCAGCGCTTCGCGCTTAACTGAAACCTGATTCAGCGTTCTGTAATATTCCCCACCCGAAAGAGAATCAAAATGAGCCTGTCATCCATTGAAAAGATTCAAGTTGAGTACAACGAATACTGCCGCCGCATCAACCCCGCAATTCTAAATGCACTGATCCAAACCACACGCGGCAACGACGGCACATCACACCTTGAGATCGAAGATGACACCTATCACTACATCGCCACCGAAAGAGGTTTGGACTTAAGCAAGAACTCCACCCGTGATAAGGATGAACTGCTTTACTGGCTGGTTAGCGAACTCGCGTGGGGACTGGCCTCCACCTATGAATTCAAAACAGAATCAAAGGACAGAGCTTTCGGCGCCTGTTATTTTCCAAAACCATTGAAAATCTCAACAAGGCAAACCCGGCGTGGGCGGAAAGAAAACAAAAAGAGTTCGATGCAATTTTAGCCATTCACCCCTTCAACGATCTGACAGAAGGTTAACCGCCTAACTTTGTTTCCAGATTTTTCTTCACATCCGGCCATTCGGTATCCAAAATGCTATAAAACACCGAATGCCTGAAATATCCATCAGGCAATATCATATGATTACGGAGCACGCCTTCCTTCTTTGCGCCAAGGCGTTCAATGGCTTTTTGCGAGCGTTCATTGCGTGAGTCTGTTTTCAACTGCACACGGATGGCGTGCAATGTCTCAAAAGCATGAGACATCAATAAATATTTACATTCTGTGTTAATAGCCGTGCGTTGAAAATCCAAACCATACCAGGTGCCGCCGATCTCAAGTCCGCGGTCATTGGGCATGACATTTAAATAACGGGTTGCGCCCGCCACGCGGCCTGACGCAAGATCGATCACCGCAAATGGCAGGTCCGTGCCGCGTTGACCACGGTTCATAATATCGACAACCCAATTGCGCATATCGGCTTCGGTGCTCATGTCACCATATAACATGAAATGCCAGAAATTCTGACCCACGCCGATCTCCGTCAGCCCGGGGATGTGTGCCTCGCTCAACGGTTCAAGGCGGGCATGTTTACCGGTCAATGTCACAGGGGCGATCCAGTTTGTCATTTGCTGCTCCCGAATAATTCGTTTATTTTTTGAAATCGAAAATTAAAGATTCCCTCCAGCTTTTGCCTGATCCACAATGCGTTGACCATGTCACCCAATATTCCATAAGGCGGAGCATACGTCACATGGTCGATCATTTTCACACCGGAGGCAGTCTGCGAAAAATGATGTTCGTGATACCAAAAGCGATACGGCCCCACGCGCTGCTCATCTACAAAATATTGATGATCACGCACATGCGCAATTTCAGTCAGCCATAGGGATTTCAATCCGCGTAAAAATTCAACACGGTATTCAATGATCTGGCCTTCATACATATTAACGTCACCACCCGCGATGATCTCAAAATTCATATCCGGCGGTGTAATGGGGTTTAGATTCTTCGGGTCTGAAAAATACTCCCACACTGTATTCATGGAAGCAGGAATGTTTTGTTCACGATGCAAATAATGGATCATATTTATCCCGACAGCCAGTCTTTTTCGTTTTTATCCTGCGAAGGAAGATACGGCATCTGCGGACCTTCAACGCCTAAAAATTCCGCGAGTGCAGAGCGCATGGCGGTGCGATCATCCCACAAGTATTCGGTCTTCCCAAAGCACATTGATTGTTCATGTCCCTTGCCGCACGAGAGGACAATATCCCCTTCACGAGCAAGCCTGAGTGCAAATTTAATGGCTTCGCCGCGATCCGCGATATGCCAGAACGTCTCCCCTTCACGCCCGCCCTTTGACCGTGCGCCCTCCGCCATCTCTTCGAGAATCCCATCCAATGATTCTGTGCGCGGATCTTCAGCCGTCAAAATGGACAAGTCTGCCAGTTCGATGGATGTCTCAGCCATCATGCGGCGCTTCTCTTTGTCTCTCAAGCCTGCGGAACCAAAAATGGAAATGACCCTGCCCTGAGTCATTTTTCTGCCCGCTTCCAAAGCCACTTTGAGCGCGTTCGGTGTATGGGCAAAGTCTACGATTGCGGTGAAGTTCTGCCCGAGCTTGATCTGCTCCATGCGACCGGGAATGCCGTCCAATGCGGCTATACCGCGCGCAGCGGTCTCAGGGTCAACGCCAAGCCCGTAGACAGCGGCTGTGAGCGCTGCGAGGCAATTTGAGACGTTATACGCCCCGACCAAATCGCTCTTCACCTCTACACGAAAATCGTTCGAGACTGCGATGAATTCAATTCCTGAAGAGCTATATTCCACATTCTCTGCACGGACATCGGCAGAGTGACCCAGACCGTAATTTAATTTCTTCGTTTTTATAAATTCATTAAGAAATTCAAAAGAACGGTCATCGCGGTTAATTACGCCCAAGCGCGGATTCCCCGTCGGCTTTTCCTTTGTCTGCTCAAGGCTGCTAAACAAACGCGCTTTCGCGGCGCGATAGTTTTCATAACTGCCGTGCTCATCAAAATGTTCGTGTGTGATATTCGTGACCACGCCAATATCAAACTCGCAGGCATCCACGCGATGTTGCGACCAGCCATGTGACGTGGTTTCCAATACCACATGGGTCAACCCGGAGTCAACCATCTGTGCCAGATAACGCTGCACGTCATGCGCATCAGGCGTGGTGACATGGAAGCCTGTATCCAACACTTCGTCACCGATCACCGCGTTGACCGTTGAGATCATCCCAGCCCGAACCCCTGCGGCGATCAAAATTTTATAGAGGATATTACTCGTGGTGGTTTTGCCGTCCGTGCCGGTGACGCCGATCACTGTCAGCTTGCGGGCGGGCCAGTTGTAAAAGGCAGCAGCTAAAAAGGTCAGAGCCTGACGCGGGTTTTCGAGTCGAATGTATGGGACGTTGAGTCCGCTCAAATCCCTATCCCCGATAATTGCAACCGCACCATTCTCAATCGCCTTTGGGATGTAATTATGTCCATCGACAGAGCCGCCCTGCATGGCAACGAAAAGATAACCCGGCTTCACTGCGCGGCTGTCTATGGCAATGCCGCTGATTTCGGCATCTGGAAGATCAGATGGACTGGAAAATGGAAAGTTAACAAACAAGTTTTTTAGAAGCATTTATCTCTGTTTATCTCCGTTCATCAAGGTTTAAAACAAAAAAGGGTTCTGGTAATTTTACCAAAACCCTTTCGATATCAAATGAATGATCTTACTTCAAAGTCTGGCGCAGACCATCGAGCTTGCCAGCGACGGAACCATCAAGAACTTTGTCACCGACTTTGATGACGAGGCCGCCGAGAATGGAGGGGTCAACTTTGAAGGTAACTTCCTTCGCAGAGACGCTCTTCTTCACGGTTTCCTGTTCCTGGCTGGTGAGCGGAAGCGCGCTGGTGACCAGAGCGGAATCGCCCTTCATTTCACCTTCGAGCACCACAACCTTGCCGGCATTCACACCAGAGAAGAACTCATCGATCAAGGCATGCTGCTTCTTGTCATCCAAAGCGTCGCCAACGAGCTTGTTGGCAGCGGCAATGGCGAGAGCGGCAACCTGTCCGCGCAGATCGCCGAGAATGCGATTGCGTTCGAGTTCAGCTTCGGCCATGGCAGCTTCGCGAGCCTTGGCGGCTTCGGCTTCGGCGGCGGCTTTCACATCTTTGCCGGCGGAAGCGGCGCGCTCAGTGGCTTCACGAACAACCTTGCCCGCTTCGGCCTGAGCTTCAGCGAGAACTTTGGCGGCTTCTTTTTCAGCGTTCGCGCGGGCTTCGGAAGCGACACGAGCATCTTCCAAACCTTGTGCGATCTTTGTCTTGCGGGATTCCATCATGTCCAGCATGGGTTTATAAACCCAAGCGTTCAGTGTAAGAAACACAATTGCGAACGCGACCAGTTGAACAATGAGTAATCCGAGATTAATACCAAGAGCTTCCATGTTTCAATGCTCCTTGAACTATACGACTTTGAAGAGCATAAGGAACGCGATAACCAAACAATAAATAGCAATGGATTCAGAGAACGCCACGCCGAGGATCATGTTGGTCAACAAGTTACCATATGTATCGGGGTTGCGAGCCATACCGCCAAGAGCACCCTGCACGCTCAAACCAATACCTACACCAGCGCCAGCGGCGCCGATCATTGCCAAGCCTGCGCCAACAAAACGCATCGCATCTAAAAGAAATTGTCCTTCCATATTACAAGCCTCCTTAGGTTTATCCTAATTATTTATGAATTATTTTTTAAACAAATTAATGTTCAGCGTGTTCTTCGTCGCCGTGACCCTGTGTGGCCATTGCCATGAATACCATGGTCAACATACCGAACACGAAGGCTTGTATGACACCCACGAACAACTCAAACATCATGATCATTGCAGGCAAAATACTGATCTTGCCGAGCAATCAAGCAACCACCGCGACCAACACCACACCCGCGAACATATTACCGAAAAGACGGAATGTGAAATGAAAGGATCTTCGCGAATTCAGAGATGATTTCCAGCAGACCAACGAGAAAATCCATCGCGCCGAAAAACGGCACTTTGAACATTCTCTTTGTATTGAAGAACTTGCTGAAGTAGCCAAGTCCCTGTGCGCGGACACCCATCACCTGAATGGAGAAGAACGAGATCAAAGCCAGTGAAAGGGTGAAATTCAGATCCACAGAGATACCGCGGAAGAATGGAGCCAGAATATAGCCGTCATGTTCCAGTTTCTCGGGAAGAATATTCGCCCAACCGCCGCCCAACTCAGCGATGGCATGACCTTCGCCATGAGCGTGGTGGATCACACCGATCGACTCAAACCCGGGGAGCAACTTAAGCAGGTTCGCGAACAACACATAAATCATAATCGTCGCAAACCAGGGGAAGATCGCCTTCGCCCACTTCGTGCCAGCAGAACCCTCGGTCATGTTATACAACATTTCCAAAATGGCTTCCATCACGTTGCCAATACCAGTCGGCACGAGATCAGTCTGTTGGCTCTTCTTAAGTGAACGGTTCGCGGCAAATCCAATCACCAACAGCAGGACAATCGTCACTGCCAAAGTGGGGAGAGTATTTACCAAATAGAAGGGGCCAGCAAAACCAAGAAAATTCTCAGTCAGTGGCTCCTCGATCAATTTTTCGGCGGCAACCGTGATCTCAGGCTGAACGGGGACAAAAATCCCGCCCAGAATAAAACCAGCGATCATAAGCACTAGAACAATCCAGCGCCGCCAGGGGGTACGTTTTTGGGTCTCCAAGCCCGCCTCCTAAGCAGTAGTTTTTTTTCTCTTCGGCTTCGTATTTTTCCCTCAAACGCGCCAGCGTTTTTCGCCACATACAGCATCAGGAAGACCGAAAGAGGGATTCCAGCAAACAACAACACCAGTGTAAACACCGGCTTCGTTCCAAACGTATTATCAAGCCACACTCCGCCAAACACAGAAGCCAGAATAATAGCTATGGTAATACAACCCACCTGCCCGATCATTACCACGAGCAGGGTGTACACCATATTCTGACGATTGGTTTGCTTTGTTTGTGTCATGTCGCACGATTATAACTGACAGGTCAAAGGGCTGTCAAACGGAAATCAAAAACTGGTTTGGATGTCTGCCCGGGTGAATTTCTCCACACTGCAAGGTATTTCCACCATCCAAGCCATTCCGCCCCCCATTCAACGCCTCACTTCTGGACCTTGACCTGCTGCTTCTGCTTTCGAAAATATTTTGCATAAGCATAACCGTGGACAATGGTCTACCGTCCATCGTCCACGGTCAGATTTCCTAGAACAAATTCAATGCCGCCGCGTCAGACCAGCTAAACCACGGGGCGAATACCGTGCCGACCAAGATCACACCCAGCGCCAGCAACGCCAACGCAATCGCATATGGACGAGTCAACGGGATGGGGTGATTCTCTTCATCTTCATTCGGCATACGATACAGATAGACAAACTTCATTGCATTGAGATAGTAGTACACACCAATGATGGAGTTAAGAATACCCACAACGACCAGCCATGTGTAACCAGCCTGTACGCCCGCCGCAAAGACAAAGACCTTCGACACAAAACCACCGAAAGGCGGCATACCCGCCAATGATAGGAAAGCCGCAAGCATCATCAATCCCAACCAGGGGTTACGTCGACTCATGCCGGCGTAATCCTGAATCTCTTCAAGGCCGGTGATGCGACTGAAAGCCATCACCACACCGAAGGCAAGCAGGTTGGTCGCAATATAAGCCGCGAGATAAAAGACTACGCTCGCCGCGCCCAATTGACTAAATGCCACCACACCGATCAATGCGTAACCCGCATGTGCAATGGATGAATATGCAAGCAGACGTTTGATATTGGTCTGCGAGATCGCAAGCAGATTACCGACCGTCATGGTGATCGCCGCAAGCGCAGCAAAGATCAACGTCCATGAGGGAGCGAAACTGGGAAAGGCAACAAAGAAGAAGCGGATGACAACCGCAAATCCCGCAGCTTTGGACGCCGTCGAAAGGAACCCAGCCACAGGAGTCGGCGAACCCTGATACACGTCAGGCGCCCAGAATTGGAAGGGGACGATGGCAAGTTTGAAGCCAAGTCCTACAATTACAAGGGCAAACACACTGAACGCAAGCAGGACAGAAATGTCACCGCTTGTGAATAACTGGGAGAGCATGTAAATATTGGTCGTGCCGGCGAAACCAAAGATCAAACTAAAGCCGCAAAGCATGATGGTCGAAGCCAGTGTACCGAACAGCAAATACTTGAAACCAGCTTCAGTGGAACGATCGTCAGCCAGTAAAAAGCCTGAGAGCACATAAAGCGGAATCGACGCGGTCTCAATTGCAAGGTAGAGCATGATCAGGTCGGCTGAAACAGCCATCAGGTTCATGCCGAGAAGCGAGGCTAAAAGCAGAAGATATGCCTCGCCGCGTTGTCCGGCTTTCTCGTGATCCATCAACAGCAGAGCGGTCGCTGCGGCAGCGAACATGAAGAGAATCTTGAAGAAGAATCCCAGCCAGTCAAAGCGGATCATATTACCGAAGACGGCAATTGGCTCGCCGGGCTGCCCAAAGAGCAGGCTGACGATGATGATCAAGAAGAGTCCGCCGGCGGTGAGCCAGCCTGCGTTACGGCGCTGATCTTCCTTCCAGAAGGGTTCAACGCACAGCAGGATCACAGCCAGGGCAAGGATCAAAATTTCGGGGAGAACAGAAGCGAACATGACGGGAGTAAACATTTATGCACCTCCCAGAAGACGCAGGATATTCTCAACGCCTTTTTCGACCATGGGAACCATCACCGCCGGGAAGATACCGATGATGACCATGCACGAACAAAGGGTGAAGATAGCGATCTTATCCAGGGCGGTAATGGGTGAAATGTGGCCTTCGAGTTTCTCAGGCATTGGACCGAAGAACACGCGGCGAATGGCGATCATGATATAGGCCGCGGTGATGATAATGGAAATGCTTGCAATAACAGCCACGAGCCACTGTCTGCCCCAGACGCCCATGAAAATGGGGAATTCAGCCACGAAGCCGGAGAAACCGGGCATGCCCATTGAGACAAGACCGCCGATGATAAAGCCAACGCCGGCAAATGGCAGAGCCTTCATCATGCCGCCCAGTTCAGGGATCTGACGTGTGTGCGAGCGGTCATAGATCATACCGGTCACAGCAAAGAAGAGAGCTGTCATCACACCGTGCGAGAACATCTGCACACCTGCGCCCACAAGACCATCATGATTGAGTGTGGAAACGCCCAACACGACCAGACCCATATGGGAGACAGAAGAAAAACCGATCATATATTTCAAGTCTGTTTGGACAAAGGCAATGAAAGCACCGTATACCACAGCGACACCTGCAAAAGCCATGACCAGCCAGGCCCATTGTTTCGCGCCTTCGGGCAAAAGCATGATACCCACACGCAAAGCAGCGAACGCGCCAAGTTTCATCAACACGCCCGCATGGAACATGGATACAGCTGTCGGCGCGGCCACGTGACCATCAGGTGACCAGTTGTGGAAGGGCCAGATACCGCCCAGGACTGCGAAGCCGAAGAAGACAGGCAGGAACCAGGCATATTGGAAAGCAGCCGAGAAGCCAGCCTTTTCCATCAAGAGCATGTCAAAGGAGAGCACGCCTGTATTTGTATATTGAGTCCAATACATGGCGAGGGCGCCGACGAGGGCAACCACGGAACCGATGAACAGGTAGAGAGTCAACTTCATGGCCGCGTATTCACGAGTCTTGACCCAGCCCCAAATGGCGATGAGCAGGTACATCGGGAACACGGCGATTTCATAGAAGAAGAACAGCATGAACAGATCGAGTGAGACGAATACACCAAACACGCCGCCCGCAAGCAGGAAGAGGAAGGCGAAGAATTCGCGCGGTCTGTCTTGAATGCCAGCGGAGATGTGATGCTCTTCATCGTAAACGCCCCAGGAGATCAAGACACCTGTGACCATAACAATACCGGTCAACAAAACGAGCGGAGCGCTCATCCCGTCCACGCCGAATTTCAGGCTGATGCCGAGCGCAGGCAGCCAGTTGTAGGTTTCGATAAATTGATAACCATTCATGTCGCCGAGCAGGTATTGCAGGTACATCCAGCCAGCAAGCAGAAGGTCAATTACGGCGGTTGCCAGCGCAACCCCGCGAATTTCAGTTTTGCGTTCGGCAGGCATCATCAACATGATGACCGCAGCTACAAAAGGAAGGAAAGTGATAATACTCAGGATGGGAAAATTCATCATCCACCTCTTAGAACAGAGCCACTACGGCTTTGTTGATAACTTCCAAAATCCACGCGGGCCAGATGCCGATGACTAAAATTAAGACCATCAGCGGGACCACCACGAAAATTTCGCGCGTGTTGATCTCGGTCAGTTTGTGTTCGCCGTGGGCCCAATGTTCATTCTCGGGACCATGCAAAACTTTCGCGATGCCTTTCAAAATATAAGCACCTGTAAAAAGTAAACCGATCATGGAAATGGCGGTGTAGACTTTCAACACCGGATATGCACCCCGTACCACCAAAAATTCGGAGACGAAGCCATTAAGACCGGGTAAACCAAGGGAAGCCATGCTCATGAAGATCAGAATGCCGCCGTAGACAGGCACGAGCGGGAATAAACCGCCGAACTCTTCGAGGTTACGGGTGTGCGTACGTTCGTAGATCACACCGACCATAAAGAACATGCCAGCCGCAGACAAACCGTGATTGAACATTTGTAAGACCGCGCCATTCATGGCGATATGAGCTTCGGCTGTTCCAGCGGCCAAAGCTGCCGCAGCGATACCGAGAACGACAAATCCCATGTGATTGACTGAAGAATAAGCCACAAGCCGTTTGAAGTCTGTTTGACCGTACGCGGCGAATGCACCAAAGACAATTGCAGCCACAGCCAGGAAAGCCAGCGCGCCCGCAAATATCCTCGATTCAACCGGATAGAACGGAAGCACGATACGCAGAAAGCCATACGCGCCAAGTTTAAGCAAAACACCGGCGAGAAGCATGGAGCCAGCTGTTGGGGCTTCTGTATGTGCATCAGGCAGCCAGGTGTGGAAAGGCCAAACTGGGACTTTAATGGCGAAGGCGATGGTGAATGCCCAGAAGGCAATGGTCTTGACGGTATGCACTGGCATACCGGGGAGAACAGAACCAGCATCCAGCGCATTCCAACGCTCATAGAGGACGACCAGGTCATAGGTCCCGAAGAGCACGCCGAGCATTTGAATCCCGAGCAACAGACCGAGCGATCCGCCCATGGTATAGATCATGAACTTGAGCGAAGCGTAATCCTTGTTGGCACTGCCCCACTGATTGATGAGGAAATACATCGGGACGAGGCCGATCTCCCAGAAGACGAAGAAGATCAAAAGATCAAGCGCCATGAAAACACCGAGCATGCCTGTTTCCAAAAAGAGGAAGAGCATCATGTACGGTTTGACGCGGTCAGTTACGCTGAACGAAGCAAGGATGGCGAGCGGAGTCAACAAGGTGGTCAGCAAAACCATTGAAAGGGAAATGCCGTCCACGCCCAGATGAAGCGAGGAGTTCAGCGCCTCATACCATGGATAGGTATTCTGGAACTGGAAACCGGTCGCATTGGGATCAAAGTTGTTCCACAAATATACGGTGAGCCCAAAGGGAATTAAGCTCGCGCAAAAGGCAAACCAGCGGATAAGTTTTGTCTCGCCGCCTGGCAGGAAAAGCATGATCAATGCCGCGATTGTCGGCAGAAACAAGATCAGAATAAGGAGGTGGGTATTAAGAAAATCCATTATGCGCTCCTAGGCCAGCAGTAAAAAGTAAACGAGGCCGCCGACCACAAACAGGACGACCATTGAAAGGAACAGGTACTGCTGGATACGACCCGTTTGAATGGGACGGAGATTCTTGCCGATCCAGTAGGTTGCGTCGGCAGAACCGTCACCAATGAATTGATTGATAAACGGCACATCGAAGTAATTGCGGATCGCGCTTCCGACTCCGCCGGTAGCTGGTCCGAATAGGTCGAGAATGCCATCGATGAGGCCTTTATCCATCCACTTGGAGACGAAGACTTCTGAGAACCAGGTCAACGGTTTGATGAAGATGATCTCGTAGGCTTCGTCGAAGTAGTATTTGTTCTTGAGCAAAGGAATTTGTAATTTATCCTGCTCAACGGAAGTGACATTGCGATAAGTGAGCCAGCCAAGGAAAAGTCCGCCAAGCGCTACAACCAGTGAAGTGAGCAAGGGAACGATGTTGAATTCCAATGCTTCTGGATGCTCCGCGAGCGTGCCGCCAACGAATTCATGGAACCAATTTGGCACGAGTCCGCCAAAGACTGGGAAATGTTCGGGGATGCCGACCCAGCCATAAGTTATAGCAAAGAACGAGAGCACAACGAGCGGAGCGGTCATCGTCCAGGGAGTCTCATGCGCATGTTCCGCTTCTTCTGTGCGGGGTTCACCAAGGAAGGTCAATGTGATCTGACGCATGGTGTAAAACGCGGTCAGGAAGGCGGCGACAGCGAGTGTAATAAAGATGGTCATGTGACCGTGACCGAAAGCATCAGCGAGGATTTCATCCTTCGACCAGAAGCCGGCGGTGATGATCGGGAAACCGGAAAGAGCAAAGCCGCCGATCAGGAAGGTCCAAAATGTGATCGGCATCTTCTTGCGCAGACCGCCCATGTTGAACATGTCCTGCGGATCAACTTTGTGATTGCCCGTGTGAAGCACGCCATGTTCCATACCGTGAATGACAGAACCAGAACCGAGGAAGAGCAAGGCTTTGAAGAAGGCGTGTGTGATGAGGTGGAAGACAGCGGCGATATACGCGCCCATACCGAGCGCGGCGATCATAAAACCAAGCTGTGAAATGGTGGAATAAGCCAGTACGCGCTTGATGTCATTTTGTGCAACAGCGATGGTTGCCGCAAAGATGGCCGTGAACGCACCGATGAAAGCCACAACACTCATGGCAGTGGTTAATTCATGTCCATTGAAATCAGCGGTGAGGAGCGGGAACATGCGAATGACTGCATAGACACCCGCTGACACCATGGTCGCCGCATGGATCATGGCGCTGACAGGGGTCGGGCCTTCCATCGCATCTGGCAGCCAGACGTGCAACGGCCATTGCGCAGATTTACCAATTGTGCCAATGAAGAGCAGCAAAGCGATAAACCCCGCAGCCGACAAACCAAAGATGCCGGTCGGCACAACTGCAAGCGTGTATAAAATCTCCTCGGAAAAAATCTCACGAAAAGACAGGGTGCCGGTCACGCTATAAAGAAAAGCAATTCCCAACAACATGAATACGTCACCGATACGAGTGGTCATGAAGGCTTTTATGCCTGCATTACGCGCAGAAGGTTTGGCGTACCAAAAACCGATCAAGAGATAGGAACACAAGCCCATGATCTCCCAGCCCACGAAAAGCGTGAGGAGGTTATCGGAGACAACGAGAGTATACATACCAAAAGCGAATAAGCCGATAAACGCAAAAAAGCGTGAGTACATCGGCTCCACCGAAAGCACAGTGTGCTTATGGCCGAGTTCATCAGTCACAGTGGCGCCATGTGGAGGAAGGCCGGCATGGTCGTGATCGCCAGCGGGTTGACCAAAGTTGTGATAACCAACGCTATAAATGAAGATCATCAAAATGGTCCATGCCACAAAGAACAAAACCGCGGCAGAAAGCGGATCAATCAACACGCCGACTTTCAACCATGTCTCGCCCGTTGGAATCCAATCGATCGAAGCGGCAAATGGATGTTCGCCAAAATGCTCGGTTATAACCGCATTATAAAAAACATACATGGATCCCAAAAAGGAAAGGAATGCCGCGCTGATTGCCACCGTATGACTTAGGGCCTTGTTCTTATTCGTAAACAATACGATCAAAACAAAAGCCAAAAGGGGTGGCAAGGGAATGAGCCAAACTAAATTAGTCACAAATTCATGTGTCATGTGCGTCCCTACCACTTCAACAAATCAAGTTCTTCCGCCACCACCGTATTGCGACGGCGATAGACAGAGATTACCAAAGCCAAACCAACGGCCACTTCCGCGGCGGCGACTGCAAAGACAATGATCGCGAAGACCTGCCCTGCCATCAACGAAATATCACCGTAACGCCAGAAAGCCACAAGGTTGATATTTACGGCATTGAGCATCAACTCAACGCCAAGCAAAATTGCAACCGCGTTTCTGCGCGCCAGCACACCAAACAAACCAATACTAAATAATCCGGCCGCGAGAATGAGATACCATGAAAGAGGAATCATCAACGCCTCCTATTTCTTATTGAACGCGAGATAAACCGCGCCAACCAATGCCGCAAGAAGCAAAACGGATGCGACTTCAAACGGCAGGACATATCCCAGCGGAGAGGTCAATGCGCCGCCCAATTGATTGATCGCATCAAAACCAGACGGGATGGCTGCGGCCTGTTTCGAGAAGCCGCTCCAACTCTGGAGCAAATAGGCCAGCCCGGCGAAGGTCAAGACCGCCATCAAAGCGCCTGCCCACCAGTTCTGATTCAACGCCGCGCCTCTATCCGCCCCCTGACCACCGGTCAACATGACCGCGAAGATGAAGAGAATGGCGATCGCGCCACTGTACACCACCACCTGCACAACCGCCAAAAAGCCGGCATTCAGCAAGGTGTAGATGATCGCCACACCGAACAGCGTCGCAACCAACCACAACGCAGCATGGACGAGGTCTTTACCGTCACCACCAGCAATGCGGCAATCAGTGTGACAGCGCCAACGATTAGAAAAATTACTTGTTCACCAGTCATATAAAATCCTTTGGTAATTCGCAAGCAGTAATTGGATATTTTTATTACCAATTACCAGCTTACTAATGATGAGCCTCTACAACCTGCTTCACACCTTCCACCCGCTCGCGTTCCTTTTTGCTCACAGAGCGGACAATTTCCATTGAGACCCAGGCGACGATCACATTCGAGAGGATCATGCCTGTGATGTAGAGCCAGCTATCAGCGCCGCGCAGAAGCGCATTCATCAACGCTGTCACCATCACGAGGACAAAGGCCACAGGCGTCAGGAATTTCCAGTTAAAGGCAAGCATCTGATCGATACGAATACGCATCATGGTGTATTTGACCCACATGATGACCCAGTATCCAACCAGTGCCTTAAACAAAATGATCGCGATCGCGAGGAAGGGACTAACCTTCTCCAAACCGAAGAAACGATACCCGCCAAAGAAGAAGATCGCCCAGAAACCGCCAAAGGTGAAGGCGTGCAAAAGTTCGCCCGCGTAGAACATGCCGAACTTCATGCCTGAATATTCAATGTTGTAACCGGAAACCAATTCTGATTCGCCTTCAGCGAGATCGAAGGGCGCGCGTCCCAGTTCTGCAATGGCCGCGATCAGGAAGATCAACGCCGCCAATGGAGAAAGGAAAACGTACCAGATGTTCTGGCTTTGAATAATGGTATTCATACCCATCGAACCCGAGAAGATGGTCGGGATGAGCAACACTGCAAGCATGGGGATTTCAAACGAAACCATCACAGCCACCTGACGGAAAGCGCCGATGACCGAGAATTTATTGTTTGATGACCAGCCCGCCATAATGATGGAGAGCGTGCCGATCGAACCGGCCGCGATGATAAACAACGCACCCGCATTCAAATCCACGCCGAGCATGACGGGCGCCAAAGGCACAACCGCCCAAAGAATCAAAACGGACATCATCGAAAGCATTGGCGCAATGTTGTAAACCACTTTATCTGCGCCATCGGGCGTGGTGTCTTCTTTGATCATCAGCTTGATGATGTCTGCGAATGGCTGGATCAAGCCGAAAGGTCCGAGGCGATTCGGGCCGATGCGGTCTTGAAAACGAGCCACGACTTTGCGTTCGATCCAGACAAGGAGGATGTCAATCACCATCAAAATGGAGATGAGCATCAACACACCGAGGAAAGCCACCAGCACATTTGCCGCGACTGCATTCATGCCCCAGCCTACAAAGACACCGGATAACCAATCTGCGGCTACTTTCAGAGGGTCATTCCAAAAATTCATAAATCGCTCCTATTTGCGCAGCTGCTATTTTTCAATATCAACCTGGCGCGCGCATTTTCCTTTTACACAAAGAAAAGGCTGAAAGGAAAAATCCGTTCAGCCTTTTCTATTTTCTAACCAAAACTTACGCCCATTCCAACATCCCTTTGCGCCACGTGTAAACGAGACCAGCAACAAGGATAAGAATGAATACAATACCTTCGACAACAGCAAACATACCCAACTGACCGAGTCTTACAGCCCAGGGAAATAGAAAAACGGTTTCCACATCGAACACGAGGAAGACCAGCGCAAAAATATAATACTGGGCTTTAAATTGCACCCAGCCTTCGCCGATCGGTTCGATACCGCATTCATAAGTTGATTGTTTAATGGGGTTGGGCTTTTTGGGACCCAGAATCCAGGCAACGCCGATGGCGCCCACTGGAATAATCAAACCAACGATAAAAAATAAACCAACGTAAAGCCATTCGTTCATTTAACTGCTCCGCCGTGAAATGTCTTTATATACCGCACACTACACTATTAACACAAAAATAACATGTGAGGTGTGGTACAAACGGCGAAATTGTACCATATAGAACAAATCAGGCCCTATGATTGCATGTCAATTTTTTGGGTGATATTCGTCATATATTTCCCTGCCTGGGTCTTTTGCAGAAAAAAATTAGCGTTTTTCTTCTCTTGAACAGGAATTTGATGATGTCTTCAATAAACGGGAATCCGATGACGCCGCCCACAACGGCCCCGATCACACCGGATGTGCGCGCCAGATTAACTGACAGCCCGAAGAAGTCCACCGCTTCAACCTCGACGATTTGAGCTGATACAGCAATTCGGGTCTGTTCTCCCGTTGACTTTTCCTCAAAGTTCAAGTGCAGCCAAACCGTGCCGCGATAGATGCCCGGCTCCTGCGGACGGATACTCCAAAAAAACGTAGCGGACTGTCCACGTTTGAGGGGCTCGTAAATGGCATCGGCGGGTTGAATCAACATGCCGGCCATATCCAAATTGGCCTCGGCTGTGACATTATGCGTTTCATATAAATCCGGGATTTGAATTGTCTCCCCCACCACCGTATTTCCTTCAAATTGAGCAGTCGGCGTAATATTCCCAAGATCATCCACCTCAAGTTTCAAGCGGATAATATCCCCTTCAACACCAGCCCGCATTTTGGAGGGGAATTCCAGGGTGAGGCGGCGGGTTTCAAGAATTGCAGGAGCAGGTTCCGGGTTCTCAGGCTGACTTGTAGGCTCGACAACTGGTGCTAAAGATGTAGGAGAAGCTGCCTGTGGTGTGGCGACAGTCCCATCACTACACGCAAGGACGGCAAAAATCAAGGCTATGACTGAAAGAAGAGCTGGAAATCGATTCATGGTGAGGTTAATTGCATCTCAGAAGGAGAAATAGAACGAACCCGAGTCTCACGCGGATTCGGCCCATAAGCCCAAATCAAAAGCGAAATTGAGACAGCAAGGATGAAAATTGAGAGGAAGAGACGAATTGTTTCTATTCATTTTACATACCTCTCGCAACCAAGCAATTAATATACAACATACCCAATCACCTACCTACTGTTTAATCAAAGGGGGCCCCCTTTTGGGGCAACCCATCTATTTTGCGGGCGCTGTTTTAGGAGCTTTTCTCGTGTTCTCACGCCTCGTAGGTTTCATGGTGGCAACTTGAGTTATTTACCTGTTTACCTTTACCTGCCTACCTGTTTACTTATCTCCTCACTTCTTCCACTTCAATGTACCACTTCACCCGCGTGCCTACACGATCGCGGATCTGCCAGGGCAGAGGTTTTGGCATTTCTTCAAATGTCTTGCGGATTTCCTGCGCACGGCTTAGTACCAGATCACGCTCTTCCTGCGTCAGGTTTACGCTTTCATCTTTCATTAAGTCTTCGACATGCCCTAAATTAATGGATGTGGTTTTGTAGAGACCCCAATCCTGGCTGCATAATTTGGCAAGGATTTGCAGGTTGATCATATCTTTATCGCCGTTGCCTGTTTCATTATTCAGCAGCAAGGAAGTAATGTCCATCATATCCTTGCGATTCAATTCAACGATCTGCGCCTTGGACAAAAACAACTCTGCCAGAGGAATGGTAATTGGGTCAAAGGTCAAGCGGTTCTCCATTGGAATCTTGTGACACATTTCAAAATCGCCAACGAAGATGTCGATCTTCATTTCACTGGAATTATGATAATAAATCTGGCGTTGATCGCCGTTCAACACATTGAATTGCTTATGTGGGGAATAATTCACGGTAGGCATGAAGGCTTCAAATTCACGGCGCTGTTTGCCTGCGACGACAAAATCAAGGTCGCCGAAATCACGCATGAACAGCGGATGATTCTTCCGGTTATGTGCCTGCACAGCCAATCCACCGATCGCGCGCAGTTGAATGTTCTTTGCGTTCGCCGCATCGATCAGGCGGGTCATTTCTTTTACAACATCAAGTTGATTCGATTCCATTTTAATTTCTCACCTGCTCCCATCCTTCGACTACGCTCAGGATGCAACATCCTTCATCCATGTGGAAAATTCGCGTGAATCCATTTTTTCAGTTGCCCTGCCCCAGCGCTCGATGGCCCAACCCCAAAAATCAAACTCGATGGTGGAGATGTCCGCTTGAATGGCGGCCCATAATCCCCAGCCGACATCAGACATGATCATATTTAATTTCATGCGTGCAATTTTATCAGCAGAAGCTTCACCAAAATAAGCAGCGCAGACTTCCGCGATCTGCTGATCGTTGAACTGCATTTCCTGACAGGTATTTCCCAACTCAAAGGTTGGGTCATTGTTGCCGCTGTATTCGTAATCGATCAGCCAGAGTTGTTGGCCGTCGTCAATATAATTTTCAGCGAGCAGATCATTGTTACATGGGACAGTCGCCAGCGGTTTGACAGACATCGCCTTTTCGATCTCGTTCACCGTGGACATTCTTTCGAGATAGCCATCGGGGGTTTTGATGCCGCGCTCACTGCACAGGCTGAGATAATACTCTGTGAGGCGAAACATGTTGAAGTCCCGCAAGAGGCGTTCTCCAGCGTGGAGTCTCTTAATCGAGTCAGACATCCGCTTTGGCATTCCGGGTGCGTTTAATGAATCCTTAGACATGGTCACGCCGTTTAGGAATTCCAAAACCATCACATCGTGTTCAGGTAAATGATATAAAACTTTGGGACCAACACCTGCGCGTTCGGCAGTTTTTGCGCTGTGATATTCGTTTTTGCGGTCAATGGCAAGCAACTCAGTACCTTCCCCAGGCACGCGGATAAAGAATGGAGCGCCATCCACAAAGACCTTGTAATTCGTGTTGGTCAACCCGCCTGAAAGAAGCTGAACGGAAACATCCCTGCCCTTCCAGTCATCCAGTTTTGCGACAACTTCTTCAATGATCGCCATACGCTCTCCAAATAAAAGGCCGTATAAAAAAATAGGTAATGGTTAAGTTGAAGTGACAAACCTAAACGCGAATTTCTCGAATGAGGCGAATGACGCAAAAACCAAAAATATTCGTAAAATTCGCGGCATTCGCGTTAAAGCTTTTTAGTATTTGAACACATCACTTACGTCTTGACCATTACCCAAATACAGAAAACAAAAGGTGACAGTCACCCGCTTGCGCGAAGATGACTGTCACCCATGCTTAAATTTTATTCGACAGGAATTTCAGCCTGTACTTTATCGAGGTCAATGCCGCCCTTTTTGCGGTAGGACTTGAAGCCATAATAAATGGCTGCGGACAATGCGTAACAGGTTCCAAGGAATATGATCGAATTCGTATTCTTGAAACTAATGCCATATAAGCCAGCGCCTTCACCACCTGTATTTAGCCAGGGATCGAACAGCCATTCGACGAGCAGGAAGCCGAGGAAGGAAGCGAAGATCACGCCAGCGACCGTGATGAGCGGAATGCCAAACACTTTCATCTGGGCGATCGGTGAAGCTTCGAAGAGTTCCTTCTTCTTATATGGAAGAACGATGGCGGCGATGGCTGTGCCGAAGTACATGATGGCAATGCCCTGTGTCGCGGCAAGGGTGATGGAATTAAAACCGCCCACATTGTATGCATATAAATATGAAACAAGCAGAGCAGGCACCACCATCAACAACATCGCGTTGACAGGCGTGCCGCGTTCACTCAACTCGGCCACTTTCTCTGGCAGCAAGCGGTCAAACGCTGCCGCAAAGATCACACGTGTGGAAGAAAGGAACAATGTGCCAGCCCAACCGAACCACCAGAAGCTCATCAAAACGACAACCACGATTTGAATGAGGCGATTGCTGGTTAGGAAAAGCGCAAGCAAGGCAGGGTAAGGCCAGACGGGCAAAGGCACTGCGGCTCCATACCAGACGGAATTCCACCAGGCGCCGTTGGACTGCATGTAAAAATCCCAACCAATGGTTCTGGATACGCCAAGGAAGAAGACAATGCCGAGCACGGTAACAGCGCCGAGTGCGGCAGCCATACCAGAGAAGTTGCGTTTGTAATCTGTGGCCCCGCGGACTTCACCATACAGGGTTGCACCCCAATTGGGCCACAAGTTAAAGAATACCAACCAGGGAAGTGTCAGAAGAACCAGTTTAAAAGTTCCGCCAGTTAATGGTGTCGCAGCGCCGGCATCTATGCCCGCTTGAACAGTGGCATCGTACGCGCCGGGCAAAGCTCCAAATAAATTGGTTGCATTCTTTTCGTAGCCAGCCTTGAAGGCCTCAGGCGAACCGGTGAAAAGCAGGACGATCACGATCAACAGTCCAAGCATACCGGCGTAGAAGGAAAACTTTTGAATGCGCGCATAGGTTTTCATGCCGAGCATGATGACCAATGCAACAAAACCAAGTGCGATCAAAGTGCTGACAAACAAAGGCGTGCCGGCACCCGCAAACCAAACAGCGGCATCCTTCAATCCGAATACACCGAGAAGGGGCACCATTACAACCTGACGGAACATATCACCATAGACCGGAGTCCACAGCCAGAGCGTGAACCACCAGCCTGTAATGGCGAGAATGAAACCAATGCCGCCGCCAAAGATACGAGTCATCCAAACGTAATCACCGCCGGAGCGGGGCATGACGGAAATCAGGGAGGCATAGACAATGATCTCAAAGATGATAAAGACCGCGCTCACGATCAGCGCATTGATCATGCCGCCGCTGAAGAAATACATCTGGCTGAAACTATAGAATCCCAACGTGACAATATTGATGGAAAAGAACGCATATACAAACGCGTCGAAGACTGACCACGAACGTACCATGCCAGTCGCCTTACGGACAAACAAGTTGCTCATAACTCTCTCCTCTTTTGGTTTAAGTTTCTTAAGCAGGAACACAACTTCCCGCGTTTAACCTGTTGTCAAAACGTAATTCTCGATCTTGTTCTTTCCTAATTTTACGATTGCGCCAAGCAGAGTCCCCTGCTCGTACATGGAACCCGGATTAATACAAAGTGTTTTTCCGATGCGCGTTGCCCCGCGGCCTTCGTGAATATGCCCATGCAAAGAGATCAAGGGCTGAATTCTTTCGATCGCCGTACGCAGCGCCTTCGAGCCAACCGGGATCATCGAGTTGCCCGCCAGCACCGGACGCAGATCCTTATCCAACTCGGGCGCTTCATCCAGCCCCGATTTATATGGAGGGAC
The DNA here is from genome assembly GCF_016717045.1 of Candidatus Villigracilis proximus. NCBI lineage: Bacteria > Bacillati > Chloroflexota > Anaerolineae > Anaerolineales > Candidatus Villigracilaceae > Candidatus Villigracilis > Candidatus Villigracilis proximus. The sequence goes on from NZ_JADJUO010000007.1 coordinate 249,099, forward strand.
ATGGATATTGAAGATGGAATTATGCGGATCTTTGAGCTGACTGGTCATCGCTTCATACCTGACTGCTAGTTGATCCTCGTCCTCTTCACGGTGCGTAGCCCAGGGAGTGATATTGCTCCAGCCCGAAGCGATCATCTCGTGACCATCCAGCGAAGAGACCTTGCCCTCAACCAGCAGCACGCGCTTGCTTGAGCGGATAATATCGTCCACTTCGTCCATATCATCATTGCCGGGCGAGCAATAGACCTGCATATCGGTGCCATCGAGTTTTTTATCGGCCAGGTCCATCCATTGCTGAACAACCTTGAGCACTTCGGCTAGAAAAATTTTGCTGACGCGCTCCGGGTCTTTTTCCAACTCAGCAATTTCATCTGGATTGGTCATGTATGGATAATAGCCGCGGCTGCGGACACGTTTGATCATGTCTGCAAGTTCTTCGTCGGTTGAGGGTTCAAACACCTGTTCAAGCAAAGTGATACGATAGTTTTTCCCGCCCTGATGAATAAATGGGATGACCGCCTTGCCTGTCATATCCCCGCCGAGGACCAGCTTATCGGCGCCGTAAAATTTCCCCGCATTTAGAAACTTACTCCAGCATATATCCGAACCGTGTATATCTGTTGCAAAAAATATAGTAGTCACATGCAAATCCTTTTATTTTGGGATAGCTTGCAGAGGTGGTGCGGAATTGATTGGCCGATTATACCCCCAGTAAAACAGAACGCAACCGTATTATTAACAAAAAGCGCCCGTCTTGCGACGGGCTTAAGAAGGAGGAAGAATGAAAGCGAAATCGGCCGATTAAGAAACAGATTCAGACAAAAGATATTTCATATACTCGGCACGTTCGCGCTCCTGCAGCACGGATGAAATGATCCATTGTGCAAATACAAGAAGAATATACATTAGTTTCAAAACCTGACCTTTCAGTCTCATTGATAACCAAAGTATAAAAGCGGACCTTTAACCCTGCATTGTCAGCGGGTTAAGATTAATTAAAACTTGACCATGCCGTAGTGCAAGTACAGAATTTGATCGCCGTCCATAGTCGGAGGATCAAGAACAAGACGATCATGCATACAGGAAGATTAATTCTCCCGAGCCTGAAAAGGCTCATTTTTCTTGAGCATAAGATGCTCCGCCCCGATAAACTTTCATTAAATAAATCACATTACACGCAATTATCCAGCTCCTGCAATTTGACCGAATGCCGCGCCAAAAACAACACAACCTTCTCAGGAGAAGTTATGAAAACAATTCTGATCGTGGAAGATACCGAGCTGAATATTGACCTGATCACCCAGCTCCTTGAAGACGATTACAAACTTCTCATTGCAAGAGACGGCATTGAAGGCGTTTCGATGGCAACCGAACATATTCCCGATCTGATCCTGATGGATATTTCCCTGCCGATCCTGGATGGATACGAGACCACACGCACCATCCGCAAGACCATGCCAAAGATTCCCATCATCGGCATCTCTGCCCACGCCATGGACGGCCACGAACAAAAAGCAAAAGATGCGGGCTGCACCGATTATCTGACCAAACCCGTCAACGACGATCTATTGTTCAAGATGCTTAAAAAAATATCTGGGCGAATAGGATTTATTTTTATGGCGAAGAAAATAGTTAAAGCAGACGATGGACAACAGACCGTAGACCACATCCGCGAATTAGCGTGGACGGGTCAACACAAACCGGCAATTGATTCAGCGACGCAAGCCTTAGCCACGCCGAAAATTAAACCCGCCGAACAAATGTCCCTGCTCGATCTGCGCGCGGAATCCTAGATCGCCCTAGGCAAACTCGACCTTGCCATGAAAGACGCGAAGGAAATGGGGAAAATCGCGAAGGGCGGAAACGAATATCGAATACTCGAACATCGAAGACCGCCAACCCGCAACTTCTTGTCATGGCATTGAACCGCCTCGCCCTCGTCCAAATGCGGACGGGAGACTTGAAAGCCGCCGTCAAATCCGCCACCGCAGCCGTCAAGGCGAGTTCAAGCAATCGTCACTCGAAAATCGAAAATCGTCAATCGCTTGCCCTCAGCCTCTTCCGCCTTGCCGAAGCTCAATTCCGTGCGCGCCAAAGCGAAGCGGCAGTTGAAACCGCGCCAAAAGCCATCACCCTCTATCAAGAACTGGGCGACCTTTCGGGTGCAGGGCGCGCGTATTGGGCGCTCTCTTATGGATATTTCTTCAGCGGCAACGCTGAAGCATCGCGCACTGCGGCTTTCACCGCGCTGGAACTCTGCCAGCAGGCGGGCGATCATTATGGCATCGGCAACGCATTCAATAGTTTTATCTTTTCAGATACCGACCTTGTTGAAAACATGCAACATGCACAACAAGCCCTGCAAGCCTTTGAAACAGCAGGCTATGTTGAACGCCAAGCGGCTGCAACCGGGAACTTATCCAACGTTTATAGTGAACTGGGTTTATACCCTCATGCGCGCCGCTTATATGGCGAAGGGGTTGATATTTCCCGCCGCATCGGCGCAAAAATAGGGTTGTCTGTGCAGTTGAGCAACCTGACGACTACTGAACTTACCCTCGGGCTGGCAGAATCAGCCTTTAGATATCTGGCGGAATACACACAGGTTGCAACCGCGCTCAGCAACCCCGGACTCAAAATCATTGCTCGCTTCAACCTCAGCCGGAACTCGCTTTGGCACAGAGGCAATCCCCAAGGTGGCTGTGCGGCATCAAAAGCCGCGTTGAAAACCGACCATGAATTCGGCTTGGGCAACGGGATCCTGCTTTGCCAACCTGGGATTAAAGCCTCGCCAACAACGACCCCGCCGCCGCGCTCAAAGCCACAAAAAAGCGATGGACATGTTCCCGTAGCGGCGTTTTTACTAGACCCGAAGGCTTTGTTATCTGGTGGCGCCATACACAGGCGCTAGCTGCCAACCAGAAAAACAAAGAAGCCAGCCAAGCCATCGAACAGGCGTATGACCTATTACTCGAGCGCATCGCCAATGTGCGCGATGAAGGCTATCGCCGCAACTTCCTCAACAAGGTCGAAGACAATCGCAAACTCCTGCAATTCTGGGCGCAGGATGGGGCGAAGCGTAAGTTGCCCAAAGAGCGGCTCTATGCGCATCTCGCGGTGGAGACCAATATCCGCGAACCGTTCCAGCGCCTCGCGGCGACGGGTCTGCGCCTGAACGCGTTGCACACCCTCGAACGCATCCAAACCTTCCTCGTCGAAGAAGCCACCGAACTGAGCGGCGGCGAAGCGCGTGATGTTGATCCTTGAACAGGACGGAAAACGCCAGGAAGTGGCGGAATCCATTCTGCCGCTGCCCCCTATCAATCGGGCAAAGGATATGAAAAGCCGAAGACCCCAAGGATGTGTTGAAGCGGGTTGGCAAGTATTTGGATCAGGCGCGTCAAACGCGGACACGTGCAGTTGACTCTGCCTTCGAAGAACACTTCTAC